>JADLAH010000268.1 GCA_020848315.1 Chitinophagales bacterium
GTTATTTTCATACAGAGAGATGGCCATAGCCGCATTCGCCAACACCACACTATTTTGCGCTTCCGTGCCTTTTCCGCGGAGGATATCCATAAATATTCTGGCATTGGAAGCAATTGTAGCACCACCTTCCAACGCCTGTGGCGTAACACGGTTGAATCCAAAGTTCCGAGGCGTGTAGAGCTGATTACTCTTTTTCATCATCACCCGTGTATCATCCGTCAGAGATATTTCGTCGTATCCGTCCAGCGCATGTACAATGGCAAAATCCACCTCTGCTTCTTTCATGACATCTCGATAAAGCTTGCCGGTGGTTTCACTGTGAACGCCCAGCAACATCACATCCGGTTTGGCCGGATTGCAGATCGGACCGAGCAGATTAAAAATAGTTTTAAGTCCCAGCTGTTTGCGCACATGTGCCACATTTTTCATCGCAGGATGGAAAAGCGGCGCATGTAAAAATGTGATATTGGCTGCCTCCAGTTGCTTATTCAATTGTTCTTGTGTGGTTGCAAACGTTATCCCGATTTGCTCCACCACATTGGATGCTCCCGACACGGAAGACACGCCGTAATTCCCGTGTTTGGTGACTTTCGCACCGGCACCTGCGCAGACGAAACAAGCCAGCGTGGATATATTGAACGTATTTTTTCCATCTCCACCGGTGCCCACAATATCGAGTGTGCGGATACCTTTAAAAGACAGTGGCGCGGCGAGTGACAGCATTGCCTTTCTGAATCCTTTCAGCTCATCGGCAGTAACCATCCGCATATTATACGCCATCAGGAAGGCTGCCACCTGCGCCTCATTCTGATGTCCGGACGCGATGTCTTTCAGCGCCGTTTCCGCCTGTTTGGCGGTCAGCACGTCTCCTGTCATCAAATACTTCAGTAAATTTATCATACACCATTTTTAGTTCCAGAATTTATCCTTTTTCCATCCAGTTGGCCATCATGCGCATACCGTCCGGCGTCATAACGCTTTCGGGATGAAACTGCACTGCTTGCACTTTGTATTCCGCATGCCGGATACCCATTACCACTCCATCATCATCGGTGGCCGTAATCACCAACGGATACTGCACATTGCGTATTGCCCAGGAGTGATATCTGCCGGACGGAAAATTTTCCGGCAAGCCATCAAATAAAATATCAGGTGCTACCACTCTGGTATTTTTTTGTTTACCGTGCACCACCTGACCGATATTATACAACTCCGCACCGAACACCTGACCGATGGCCTGCAGTCCCAGACATACCCCCAGGATAGATTTAGTGGGCGCGTATCTTTCTATCAAAGCCATCAGAATGCCCGCTTCCTCCGGAATGCCGGGACCGGGCGATAAGATGATTTTATCATAAGCATCCACGGCATCGAGCGTAATCTTGTCATTGCGAAATACATCACATTGTCCGCCCAGCGCTTCCACGTAGTGGACGAGATTATAGGTAAAGGAATCGTAATTATCGAGTACTAAAATCTTGTTCATCTTTTTTCTTTTATCACTTACAGTGTGTTTGCTAATGAGATGGCTTTATTCAGGGCGGCCAGTTTATTTTCCACTTCCTGTAATTCACTTTCCGGAACAGAATCGGCCACTACGCCCGCACCTGCCTGAAACGTCAGCACATGCTCTTTACTCATAAAGGTGCGGATCATGATGGCATGATTGAAGTCGCCATTGAAATCAATATGTCCGATACAGCCTCCGTAATAGCTGCGTTCTGTCTGCTCGTAGGTATCAATCAGCTGAATAGCCTTGTATTTCGGCGCTCCGCTAAGGGTGCCTGCCGGAAAGGTATCACCCACCAGCTTGATTTTATTGACTTCGGCTCCGATTTCCGCTGTTACTTTTGACACCAGGTGTATGACATGGGAATAATACTGCACTTCGCGGTACACTTCCACCGTTGTGTGTTTGCCTCCGCGCGAAAGGTCATTTCTGGCGAGATCCACCAGCATGACGTGTTCTGCATTTTCCTTCGGATCGTCGGCCAGTTTTCTGGCGAGTTCCGCATCCTGGATATCATTGCCGGTGCGTCGGAACGTGCCTGCAATCGGGTGAATAGTGACTTTGTTATTTTTAATAATCAGTTGTGATTCCGGAGAAGACCCCATCAACCGGAAGTTGCCGAAATCGAAATAAAAACAATATGGAGAAGGATTGATAGAGCGGAGTGCACGGTAGACATTGAAATCATCTCCGGTGTAAGCCTGCTGATATCTGCGCGACAGGACTATCTGAAATACGTCGCCGCGATAGCAATGTTCCTTCCCTTTATTAATGATATCGATAAATTCGCTGTCCGAATAATTGGATGTCTTGTTTTCATCCGCAGCAAATCTGTCGAGTGTAAGCGGATGATATTTAATCATCGTTTCCACCTCATCCAGATCGGGACCTGCCGTGTTACATCCATCCACTTCATTTCTGATGATATACAATTCATGGTTGAAATGATTGAAAGCGATTACATACTGATACACATGATATAAGGCCGTCGGAATCTGATTGGCAGCATGCCGGAGCCGGATATCTTCGAAGTGCTGGATAACATCAAACGACATATATCCGAAAAGACCATTGCTAATGAACGGGAAATGCGTATGAGACGGGATAAAATGTTGCAGAAACGCGTTCACTTCATCGGCCAGTTGCATCGGTTCCAGCTGTTTGGACAATTGCTGACCATCGGGAAACCACGCCTGAAAAGATTGCTGCTGCAATTGGAATCCTGCTACCGGGTGAAAGCAGATATAGGAGAAATTATGCTCGTCGCCGTGATAATCGGAGCTTTCAAGGAGTATGGTCTTTGGAAACGCTGCCCTCAGACGCAGGTAGATACTCACGGGTGTGAGCATATCCGATATTATCTTCTTGTAGGTGGTTTTAAAATGGTATTTCATTTACATGCTTTTATTCACAGAACCTGATTTGATATGGTATAAAAAAAGCCCGCTTTTTACGGCGAGCTAATATAATCATTTGGACATGGAATTAGTATACGCCTATTGCCGTTTACCGTTCCACCACCAAAATTTGTTTATTGTCATAGTGCAAATATAAAATTTGGAATCTAAAAATCAAATTTATTTACGGTGCCGCAACAATATTAATGCATATTTCAAGCTACAGCATACCTTTCGTACTCGGCAAGTCATTGCCTTCCCGTTTCACGGCCATCCTGATGGATTTGGCTACTGCTTTGAAAATAGCTTCAATCTTGTGGTGTTCATTATCGCCTTCCGCCTTGATGTTCAGGTTGCACTTCGCGGCATCGGAAAATGATTTCCAGAAATGGAAAAATAATTCTGTCGGCATATCCCCCACTTTCTCGCGGGTAAATTTCGCTTTCCACACAATCCAGGGTCTGCCCGAAAAATCGATGGCGACCTGTGCCAGCACATCATCCATCGGCAACAAAAAACCGTAACGTTGTATGCCTTTTTTATCACCCAATGCTTTCAGGAATGCTTCCCCTAAAGCTATCGCGGTATCTTCTATAGTGTGATGTTCATCGATATGCAAATCGCCCTTTACTTTTACATCCAGATCGCAACCGGAATGCTTGGACAATTGCTCCAGCATATGGTCAAAAAAACCGAGTCCCGTTTTGATATTTGATTTCCCTTTTCCATCCAGGTTCAGCGCAATCTTTATCTTCGTTTCATTGGTATTGCGAGTGATTTCAGCCTTTCTGTCAGGCTGGCTCAGGAAACGGTAAATATCATTCCAGTTATCTGTTTGCAGTGCAATGTATGGCTTCAGCGCCTTATTATCCAACTTATTATCATCGGTTTTATCGGCACTTCGGCCAATCAGGATACCTTTGGCGCCCAGATTTTTTGCCAGCTGTATATCCGTCAGTCGGTCGCCGATAACAAAGGAATTCGCCAGATCATATTTCGTCGTATCGAGATATTTGGTCAGCAATCCGGTATTGGGTTTGCGCGTAGGCA
>JADLAH010000269.1 GCA_020848315.1 Chitinophagales bacterium
AAAATATCAATCTGGAATCCGTAGCCTCCACCTTTATCAACGACGATATCAAAACGGTGGCGGAAGCGCTGGAAGGCGCACGCGATATCATTGCGGAAGGCATACACGAAAATGCTGCCATCCGTGCTGCAGTACGCAATATCTTTGAAAAAGAATCGCTGATGATCAGCAAGGTGGCGATGGACAAAGAAAAGGAAGCCATCAAATACAAGGATTATTTTGAATTTTCCGAACCCATTTCAAAAATACCATCGCACCGCACACTGGCTATCCTGCGCGGCTGCATGGACGGTTTCCTGCGCATGAGCATTGAACCGGAAGAGGAACGCATACTTGGCTATCTGGAGCAGCAATACCTCACTGCGCAGAACGACACGGCATTGCAGGTAAAAAAAGCCATCCGGGAAGCCTACAAGAGATTGCTGCAACCGGGCATGGAAAGTGAATTCCGCATGTTATTGAAACAAAAGGCGGATGAAGAAGCCATTGAAGTTTTTGCAGAAAATCTGCGGCAGTTGCTGTTGTCCTCTCCGCTCGGCAGCAAACGCATCCTCGCCATCGATCCGGGCTACAGAACGGGTTGCAAAGTGGTTGTACTGGATGAGAAAGGAAACTTACTAACGACATCGCTGATTTATATTCACGAAAAGAATTTCAGGTTACAGGAAGCGGAAAATACCATCCGTAACCTGTGTACAAAATATCAGATACAGGCTTTCGCCATCGGCGACGGCACAGCAGGCAGAGAAACCCAGCAGTTTATTCAATCGCTGCAACTGAATATCCCTGTTTTTCTGGTCAATGAAGACGGCGCATCCATCTATTCCGCTTCAGAAATCGCACGGGAAGAATTTCCGGATGAAGACATCACCGTCCGCGGCTCCGTGAGCATTGGCCGGCGCTTGATGGATCCACTGGCAGAGTTGGTGAAATTAGATCCAAAGAGCATCGGCGTGGGGCAATATCAGCATGATGTCAACCAGTTCCGTCTGAAAGAAAAGCTCGACCAGACTGTAGTAAGCTGTGTGAATCAGGTCGGTGTCAATCTGAATACCGCCAGCAAGCATCTGCTGAGTTATGTCAGCGGTATCGGCAACAGTGTGGCGGAAAATATCATTGCCTACCGCAATACCAACGGTGCATTTCGCAGCCGACAACAACTGATGGAAGTGCCGCGACTCGGACAAAAGATTTTCGAGCAATGCGCAGGATTCCTCCGCATTCCGGAAAGTGAACACCCGCTCGACAAGAGCGCAGTGCATCCGGAAGCTTATCCTGTGGTAGAAAAAATGGCTGCAGACCTCGGCGTTCATTTATCCGATCTGATTGGCAATGAAAGTCTGATAAAAACCATTAAAGCGCATCAGTATGTAACAGAACAAACAGGGATACATACCATTAAAGACATCCTTAAAGAATTGCAGAAGCCTGGATTGGATCCGCGTCCGGAGGTGCAGACATTTGAATTTGCCGGAATTTATAAAATTGAAGATGTGTTGCCGGGTGCCATAGTACCGGGTATCGTTACCAACATCACCCGCTTTGGCGCTTTTGTCGATATCGGTGTAAAACAGGATGGACTCGTACATATTTCGGAAATCTGCCATCGCTATATCAGCGACCCGAATGAGGTATTAAAGCTGAATGACAAGGTGATGGTAAAAGTACTGGAAGTAGACATCTCCCGCGGCCGCATACAGTTATCCATCAAGCAGACACAGGAGCCTGCCCGGCCGAGTAGTAAGAAGCCGGAAAGAACGAATAGCAATGGCCCTGCCACCATGGAAGATGCACTGAGTTCACTCAAAAAGAAATTCGGCAAATAAGCAATATCCAAACAGTCAAAATCCTGCATCCTGAATGCAGGATTTTTTTGTTACCTAAGAATCTGAAAGTATCAAAACTATCCTGAAAAATCAGATTCTGTTCTTTATATTTATAGTACAACGCACAGACTATGAAACACTTTTTCTATTCGGTTTTATGCTGCCTGCTCATTTTTTCCTGTAAAAAAGATACCGGCAACAATGAACGAAGAGCACAAAATACGATATCCACTGCCACCTGGATGCAGGATTTGATAGTGGCATATCCCAACAAAAATGTTGCATTGAAAGACATTATGATGCCGGGCGCGCACGATGCGGGATTGTATGAATTAAGCAGTTGCACCTTCGGCGCGAATGCCTGCAATACACAGACACAGCGACTCTCTTTTGAACAGCAATTACTGCAAGGCATCCGCATTTTTGATGTACGCCCAACCTACGCCAACCGCAAATTTTTCACTGAGCACGCGACCTCCTGCGAGGGACTCGGATGTAAAGGTGCGCTGTTGGAAACCACCTACAAGGATGTGCGTAAATTCCTGGATACACACGCGGAATTGGTAATATTGGAAATCAGTCATTACTGCAAGACATCTCCCTCAGATACTGCCTTATTGAACCTGACATCGCGCATTTTGGGTGACCATATTTACAAGGAAGAAACGCCCAATACTACCCCATTTACACGACGTCCCTTACAGGATATTATTGGCAGCAATACAACAGGAAAGGTAGTGCTGATTTATGAAGGCATTGCTGACAATGCCGAAAACCGTGCCAAAGGAATGTTTGCTTCCACATTACTGCCGCGCGAAGGACGTTGGACCAACAGCCATTATCTCGCAGATATGTTGCGCGACCAGGTGAAAGAATACAACAACTTCAGCAACGAGTCCGATAAATTATTCCAGTTCAGCTGGCAGATTACACAAAATGAATTGCAGGCTATCAACTGCGCGCTGAATCCTAATGCGCCCTCGATTCAAAAATGTGCCGACAGCGCCAATGCCGTCATCAACACGACGCTGAGTCAGCTCATCACAGACAATGAAATCCGGAAAGGCCGGATTCCGAATATAATCTATCTGGACTATTCCGCCAGTTTTGTCACCAGGGAATGCATTCGCATTAGCCTGCTAAACCTTGAATAAGACAACACATTAGTGTGTCACTTCGCAACTGATTTCAGTCAGCGGTTTTCTTGTGCGCGGTGCCAGTTCCCTTGATAAATAAGGCTCTTCCAGTATTTCTGCCGGCGCCTTATAACCCAGTGCAATCACACATACAGGCTCTTGCTCTTCCGGCAGATGCAATACCTGGCGGAGTGTTTCTTTATCAAATCCTCCCATGGCATGGCCGTAGATATTCAAAGCGGCAGCCTGTAACAAAAGCTGCGCATTCGCCATGCCCACATCGTGCTGCGCAAAAGGATTAGGTTTACCATTAGCGGCAAATGTGTTGCGTGCCACTGACACCAACAGTACCGCGGCATTTTTTGCCCACGGCTGGTTACCCGGCATCAATGTACGGAAAATCGTATCAAAGCCGGACTGTCCATTTTTACCGTAGAAGTAGCGCCACGGCTGTTCATTGTTTGCACTAGCCGCCCATGAGGCCGCTTCCAGAATGGTTTGCAGATCTTCTGTCGCAATTCCATCGGAGGAAGATGCACGCGGACTCCATCGTTTTCTGATAAGGTCTTGTACCGGCTGCTGTGTCGCTGCCAGTTTATCTGTAATATTTATTGCCATGTTCGTATTCATGTTTGTTGTTTATTTTTTAACGGTTCACCACTTTGCAGAAAATTATTTATCTCACTATACAAGAAACCAGCTAAAAGAGTGAAGCTTCTGTTTCTTATGTCCCTTATGTGGAAATCTTTGGGGTTTAATAACCTTGCATCGGCACTTCCATCAGTAAGAATTCCGCGTTACTTTGCGCTTTTATGTGTACCTGATTAGTATTCCAGATGCCAAATCCATCTCGTGTGTGCAAAGCCTGCTCTTCCACGAGGATATCGCCATCCAGCACAAAGACATACAAGCCATTTCCATTTTTCTTGAAGGTGTATTGCGTTTCCGTGTCTTTGTCAAAATCTGCCAGGTGAAACCATGCATCCTGATGTATCCAAACACCGGCATCATTCGGGTCTGGTGACAGGATTTGCTGCAATGTATTTTTGCGGTCAGCGGGATTCAGGGAAATCTGATCGTAACGAGGCGTTACATTCTGTTTATTGGGGAACACCCATATTTGCAGGAATTTGACCGGTTTATCCAGGCTCTTATTGTGTTCGCTGTGTTCAACACCTGTGCCGGCACTCATGACCTGAATGTCGCCTTTGCGAATCACCGCCACATTACCCATACTGTCTTTATGTTCCAATTCACCTTCGAGCGGAATGGAGATAATTTCCATGTTGTTGTGCGGGTGACGACCAAATCCCATGGCCGCATTGACAATATCGTCGTTGAGTACCCGCAATGCGCCGAATTGCATCCGTTCGGGATTAAAATAGTCTGAAAAGCTGAAGGTGTGTTTGCTGTGCAACCATCCGTGATTCGCATCTCCGCGACTGTCTGCCGGATGTAATACTGAGTTTGCCATACTGTTTGTTTTTGTGTGATTAATAAGATTACTTTCAGGACTTCCAGTATCCGGCTGCTGCTGATATTTTCGTACGTTTCTGTTAGCAGATACGGTCTGCAAACCTGCAACAGCGGCCGCCAGCCATCCTGTTCCGAAGAGTGCATTTCTGATAAAATTCATGCCGTTTCATATCACCTGATTGATGTTGTAAAATTGCATCAAATGAGATTAAATTTCATTAAGCCAGGTTAAGAAGTAACCTTAATCAGGATTAAGATTTTACCTTGAGATATGTTAGTAATAAAAAAAGGGAGAAGTTGAACTTCCCCCGAATAAACACAAAAACTATGATGTATGCCACTATGTTGCGAATAGCCACTTACAACAAAAACCAAGGCACAATTTCTATTTCCATTGTTTTATTTTTCAACCTCAAATTTGCTTTGCATTCACAATAAAAAACAGGACATATATCATTTATAAAACTGATTTTTATCAGGCTACAGTAAATGACAGTTTTCAATTAGCAAGTTACTAATCCACCAAAAAAAACGCACTTATACACTTCATATTCACATACTTATACACTAAAAACGGGCACTTACCGACACACTTTGCTTAGTCATCCACAAGTCTGTACACTTCAATTCTGCAACCAATTAATAATCAATGCAGAAACAGGCCGTTTCACGGAAATGAATTTATTAA
>JADLAH010000270.1 GCA_020848315.1 Chitinophagales bacterium
CCGGGAAATAAGGCTTGGTTTGCTGCATGAATTTGAATGCTTCCTGTTGTGTCGCAAACTCACCGACGCGAAGCCGGAAGTTGGGCGGCGCATAGGTGACAAAAGTAGCAATACCCGGAAAGCGGGCGGAGAACTGTGCTTTTGCTTCAAATATCTTATCGCGGGAAGAGGCTTGAAATACCTGTACGCGGATATAGCTTTTCTTAGGTTGATTGTTGCGGGAGTACATTTTCTGCAGCACATCCACGCGTGGATCCTTGAAAAACAGAATATTGTTTTTCATCACCGAAGAGTCGGAGTCCTGTGCGCGTACGATGCCCGCAGACAGTATCATACAAAAAAGTGCCAACAGATATTTCATAATACGATGTTTATGTCATTGGCTTACACCAATAGCAATGTCTCTGCAACCTTTATGCCATTTCTTTGCCGTGGCATTGTTTGAATTTCTTACCGCTTCCACAAGGACATGGGTCATTGCGTCCAATCTTCAATTCCGCACGCACAGGCTGTTGTTTTTCCTGTGGTTGTTCAGCAGCGGCTTCCCCGCCATGGTATTCATCTTCTACGGTACCGTCACCTCTCGTTTCTTTGGTTCTTTCCACCACTTTGCGTTGACGGTGTTGCTGTATTTGTTCCGCATCCTGTACCGGTAAGCTGCCTTTCATCAGGAAAGTCGTCACATCCTTGTTGATGGATGACAACATCTGCGTAAACAACTCATAAGCTTCGAATTTGAAAATCAACAACGGATCTTTTTGTTCGTGTACCGCCATCTGAACAGAATGTTTCAGTTCATCCATCTGACGAAGGTGGTCTTTCCAGTGATGGTCAATGAAAGACAGAATGATATTTTGTTCGAATAATTTTATCAGTTCGCGACCCTGACTGTTGTAAGCTTTTTCCAGATTGGCAACGATATTGATGCTTCTGGTGCCATCGGAAAACGGAATCACGATATTCTGGAATACATTGCCGCGTTGTTCATAAACATTCTTAATCACAGGATATGCTTCCTGCATAATGGCTTCTGATTTGCGCTGGTATTTTTTGTACACTTCCTGGTACAACTGATGTGTCAGCGCCTCCGCTTTCTTGTTTTTTAACTCATCTTCTGTGATGGCAGTGTCAACGGAAAGGAAACGGATGGCATCCAGTTTAAATGCCTCGATATCCTGTGCAATCTTGCCGTCTTTGCAGATTTCAGCGCACAGGTCATAGAACATATTAATCAAATCAAACGTGATGCGCTCGCCAATCAGCGCGTGCTGTCTGCGTTTGTAAATCACCTCGCGCTGTGCATTCATAACGTCATCATATTCGAGTAAGCGCTTACGGGTGCCGAAGTGGTTTTCCTCTACTTTCTTTTGTGCGCGTTCAATGGATTTGGTCACCATGGAGTGCTGAATGACTTCGCCTTCCTTATAGCCCATTTTATCCATGAAGCCTGCGATTTTTTCGGAACCAAAGAGACGCATCAGGTTGTCTTCCAGACTTGAGTAGAACTGAGAAGAACCCGTATCGCCCTGACGACCGGCACGACCGCGCAACTGACGGTCTACGCGACGGGAATCGTGGCGTTCCGAACCAATAATAGCCAGACCACCCAACTCTTTCACGCCGGGGCCGAGTTTGATGTCCGTACCACGACCCGCCATATTGGTGGCGATGGTCACCTGTCCGCTCAGGCCGGCCTGTGCCACAATCTCCGCTTCGCGCTGATGCTGTTTTGCATTCAATACATTGTGCGGAATCTTGCGCATATTCAGCATCTTGCTCAATAACTCGGATACTTCCACATTGGTAGTACCTACCAGCACCGGACGACCTTCTTCCTTGTGGCGGATGATATCATCGATGATGGCATTGTATTTTTCGCGCTTGGTTTTATAAATCAAATCTTCCTTGTCGATACGTTTCGTCGGGCGGTGCGTAGGCACTACTACGGTATCGAGTTTGTAGATTTCCCAGAATTCTGAAGCTTCCGTTTCTGCGGTTCCGGTCATACCGGACAGCTTGTGATACATACGGAAGAAATTCTGCAGTGTAACGGTGGCGAAAGTCTGTGTGGCAGCTTCTACCGTTACGTTTTCTTTTGCTTCAATAGCCTGGTGCAAGCCATCGCTGTAGCGGCGACCTTCCATGATACGACCAGTCTGCTCATCTACAATTTTCACTTTGCCATCCATCACCACATACTCGATATCCTTGTCGAACAGACAGTAGGCTTTCAGCAACTGATTCACCGTGTGCAGGCGTTCTGATTTGATATTGAAATCCTGTAAAATGGCATCTTTCTGATTCAGTTTTTCCTCGTGCGAAAGCGGACTGTTCTCCACTTCTGCCAGTAATCCGCCCACATCCGGCATAACGAAGAAATCCTTTTCTTCACCGGAGGCAGTTACGAGTTCAATACCTTTGTCCGTCAGGTCGATTTGATTGTTTTTTTCGTCGATAACGAAAAATAATTCTTTATCGCAGTTCGGCATTTCCTTTTGCTGATCCTGCAGGTAGAAGTTTTCTGTTTTTAATAAAATCTGCTTTACGCCGGGCTCGCTGAGGAATTTAATCAGCGCGGAGTTTTTCGGTAAACCGCGGTGCGCACGCAGCAAAGCCAGACCACCTTCGCCTTCGCGGTGTCCTGTTTTTCCTTCTGCGATTAATTTTTTGGCATCCAGCAAAAACTGACTGACGTTTCTTTTCTGTGCAGCCACGAGTCGCTCAATGCGAGGCTTCAGTTCGTGGAACATCTGCTCTTCGCCTTTCGGTACGGGACCGGATATAATGAGCGGCGTTCTGGCATCATCGATTAATACGGAGTCCACCTCATCGACCATGGCATAATGCAGTTTGCGCTGTACCTGTTCTTCCGCGGTGCGTACCATATTGTCGCGCAGATAGTCGAAGCCGAATTCATTGTTGGTGCCGTATGTGATATCCGCGAGGTAAGCGTTTTTTCTACCATCTGTGTGCGGTTCGTGTTTGTCGATACAATCTACACGCAGGCCGAGGAAGTTGAACAGCATGCCATTCCATTCGGAGTCACGTCGGGCAAGATAATCGTTCACCGTTACGATGTGCACACCGCATCCGGCCAGCGCATTCAGGTAGGCCGGTAAGGTAGATACGAGTGTTTTACCTTCCCCCGTTGCCATCTCGGCAATTTTTCCGCGATGTAAAACAATACCACCTATCAACTGCACATCATAATGCACCATATTCCAGCTTATCTCACCACCGGCAGCCGTCCACTTATTCGGGTAAACAGCAATGTCGCCTTCAATTTTGATATGTGGATTGCTGACAGCCAACTCGCGGTCCAGTGGAGTAGCCTGTACGCGGATAAACTCATTTGTCGAAAAACGACGCGAAGCTTCCTTTACTACGGCAAAGGCTTCCGGCAGAATTTCATTCAGCACTTCTTCTATCGCCTCGTCGCGTTCTTTTTTCAGTTTATCTACCTGGCCAAAAATAACTTCTTTTTCTTCCAGTCCCAGGTTTTCCTGTTCCGCTTGTGCATTCAGTTGCGTAATCTGCTCGTCAATAGCGGAGAGATATTGCTGTATTCTCGTTTTAAATTCTGTCGTTTTAGCCCGCAAGGCATCATCCGACAAACTCTGGTAAGTGTCAAAATGCGCGTTGATTTGCTGTATAATCGGAGTGACAGACTTTATGTCACGATTGGATTTGCTGCCGAAGAGTTTGGATAACCCTTTTTGAAAGAGGTCTAACATGTGTTATTGTATTAAAATAGATTGCAAAGTTAGCATTTTATGCGTATTAGTAGGTGCATAAAACCTAATTCGTGTTAACTGTGCAAAAAAAATACCAAAGACAAAATGGCATTCCAATAAATCGGCTTATTTTGCAGCAAATTCCCGAAAATGAACATTTTGTTGCTTGGTTCCGGCGGAAGAGAACATGCATTTGCTGCAAAACTGGCGGCAAGTAAACACTGCACCCGATTATTGATTGCTCCGGGTAATCCGGGCACCGCAGCACTTGGAACCAATATCGCAATAGCTGCCACCGATTTTCCTGCGATAAAGCAACTGGTCATCGAAAATAATATC
>JADLAH010000271.1 GCA_020848315.1 Chitinophagales bacterium
CGCTTTTCTTCTACGGTTGTAGAAGATGCCGAAAATGCCGGTGAAGCCCAGCGGGATGCCGAGTGTAATGGCTTGCCACCAGCCTTTTTGTTCCAATACTTTGGCCTTATCCAGCAGGCGCATCTTAATCTCTCTGTTGCGGGCCGCAATCAGGTTGTTTTCATCTATCATGTATTCGATGCTGTTCAGCACGAAATCCTTATTCGCAAACAGCTTCCGTGAATATTTATCATAGCCTAACGCCAGCGGCACGCCATTCGCATCCAGTTCGTTGGAGGCCACGTCGCCATCTGTCACCACTACCATTTTGTTGGGCACACTTTTCGGTTTAAACTGCAACTGCTGTGCATTCAGCAATTGCTGCAGGTCTGCGGTAAACTGATTCTTGTACAGCGATGGAAATTCTCCCTCCAGCAATACCGCCATCGGAATATTTTTCTGATTGAAGTAGTACGGATTTGGCTTCTGCTTCGCGCCTTCGAGATAAATCGGGAAAGGCGTTTTTTGTATGCGCGCATATTCCGAAGATGTCAGCAATACCGTTTTCTTCACAGGATTCACCAGCGTGTCCAGCGCACCCGGAAATTTCAACGCCACCGGATCCATATTTTTCACGATAGGATGGTTGTTCTGCGGAATAGCCATCGGATAAAATACCCATGGAAACAGTTTGGGCTGTGGATTGCCACCGATGCTTTCGATAATCGGAATCTGATTGCAGTATAAATCCAGTACCAGATTGTGTCCGAGCCGCAGGCCATAGCGGAACATCATATCATCCAGATTGATATCGCGCGGAACGGCCACGATATTCGGTGCCAGCTTGAAACTGTCGAGGTCGGCAATTGTATTGTCCAGCAGCCACACCGTTTTGCCGCCTTGCATAATATATTGGTCAATCAGGAATTTTTCTCCTTCCTGCAGCGCCTGCGTCGGTTTGGCAATCACCAGTACATCAATGTTTGCTTTCAGCAGCGGGTCTTTGTCCAGTTCCACCTTGTCGAGCAGAAAATTCTGGGATGACAGCGCTTCCAGTATGCCCTGCAAAGGCTCTATGCCCAATTCGCCGTGACCTTGCAGAAAGGCCACCTTCGGTGGTGTCGGTCGCGTGATTTTTTGTATGCTGTTCGCGATTTTATATTCCAGAAAACTGACGGAGTTGTTCAGAGAACCCTGTGCGCCCACGGAAAACTGGTTCTCCAGCAGCGGGATGGTCACTTCCCGGTTATTGACTTTCATAACAGCGCCGGGAAAAATCAGTCTTTCCGTAAAACCAGAGGATGTCTTCACTTCCAGATTGGTCGGTCGCAATCCTTTTTTCACCAGTTCTTCCTGAAAGGCTTCCCGTTGTTTGGCGTCTTTGATGCCGTTGATGTCCACAAAGCGATAGGTGATATTGCCATTGGAGAGATTCCGGAATTCCTGCAGCAACTCGCGGGTTTCATTGCGCAGCACCCTGATGCCGGCCGGTAAATCCTTTCCTTCCAGATACACTTCCATCTCTATGCGCTGGTCCAGATTCTTCAGCAATTGCCGGGTCGAAGGCGTCAGCGTATAGCGTTTTTCTTCGGTTAAGTCAAACCGGTGGTATAAAAAACCGGCGGCAATATTGACGAGTATCACTATCAGCAAACTGATGCCGAGTTTTTTTGCGGAATGCCGTATGAAATAGTTTACTGCCATTGTCTGTGAGGAATAAATCTTACCATTTTCTGCTTTCCAGCGCAGTGCGGGTTGCAATGAGAAATAATGCTATAACACTTAAGAAATAGATGATGTCGCGGGTATCCACCACGCCCCGGCTGATGGAGTCGTAGTGCGCGTTGAGGCCCGCCGCCTGAATCAGATAATCCAGCTGTCCGGAAAATACGGGCAATGAACTGATTCTGAAAAAAGCATCGTACATCAGGTAGCACATGAACACGCCGGCCAAAAAGGCTACAATCTGATTGCCGGTGACTGAAGACGCGAAAATACCAATAGCGGCAAAGACCGCGCCGAGAAAAAATAATCCGATATAACTGCCCCAGGTCGCACCGCTGTCAATGGGTGCTTCTGTCAGACTCAGTTGTTTTACCGCGACAAAATACAGGAGTGTCGGCAGAAAGGTGAATAGCCACAGCAACAGCGTAGCGAGATATTTGCCTAATACAATCTGCGTGTCGGTGACAGGCTGCGTGCTCAGCAGTTCGAGCGTGCCGCTTTGTCTTTCATCGGCAAAGGTACGCATGGTGATGGCCGGAATCAGGAATATCAGCACCCACGGCGCGAGCGTGAAAAAACTGTCGAGGGTAGCATACTGACTGTCGGGAATATTGCCTTCAAAGACAAACAGATTCAGCCCCATCACGATAAAGAAGACGCTCATGCTGATATAGGCTATCAGCGAGGAAAAAAACAGGTTGATTTCTTTTTGCAGAATGGCTCTCATACATGAACGGATTTATCGGGCTGCATTTGCAGTGAGTTGTTGGAAGATATCTTCCAGACTCTTGGTTTCCTGTTTGATGGTGAGTAATGGGTTATGCTGTGATACCGCCCAGGCAAAGAGGTCTTTGCGCAGTTGTATGCTGTCTTTTCCATGCAGGGTGAAATGTGTTTCGGAGTGCGTATCGATGCGGTGCACCAGTTCCAGTTGCCGCAAGGCGTCGGCGGATGCCGGTGCTGCAAACTCCACTTCCACAGCCACGCTGCCGCTGAGTCGCGATTGCAGATTTCCCGGTCGGTCGTCCGCTACCAGCCGGCCTTTGCTGATGATGATAACGCGGTCGCACACGGCTTCTACTTCCTGCATGATATGGGTGGAAAAAATGATGGTTTTTTCTTTTCCCAAGTCCTTAATCAACTGGCGGATGTCGGCGAGCTGATTCGGGTCTAGGCCCGTAGTCGGCTCATCGAGAATCAGGATGTCCGGATGGTGGAGCAGCGCCTGTGCCAGTCCCACCCGCTGTTTGTATCCTTTGGATAACTGACCGATTTTTTTGTGCTGTTCCGCCTGTAAGCCCACCAGTTCAATGGCCTGTTGGATATTTTTCTGCATCTGCTTGTCACCGGGCAGGTGTATCTGATGGATGAATGCCAGAAATTCCTTCACGTACATGTCGTAGTACAGCGGATTGTTTTCCGGCAGATAGCCCACACATCTTTTCACTTCCAATGGTTGGGAAACGATATCCAGCTTATTCAGCAGCGCGGTGCCGGAGGAGGGTGGCAGGTAGCCGGTCAGCATCTTCATCGTCGTCGATTTTCCGGCTCCGTTGGGACCCAGAAAACCGAGGATTTCTCCTTTCTTCACTTCAAAGGAAATGGCATCTACGGCTTTTTGTTCGCCGTATGTTTTGGAGAGTTGCTGAACGGAAATCGACATGATTCCTGCAAAAATAAGGAATTATCTCTCATCCGTTACTTAATTTTCCTAAACAGACGGTCAATTTTCCGCCTTTATTTAAAGCGGAAAAACAGCGGTGAAAACTTCAAAAATTGACGTATCTTTAACCCGTTCATGCAATCGTACGGCAAAAAAACAGCAACTGTCATTTTAAGCGCTATCATCGCGTGGATGGCGGTTTCGTGTAGTGTCGACAATAAATCCATACCGGATCCGGGTGGTAATATCGGTGTAGACACCACCGGAACTATCGGTACCTTTTTCCTGAATCTCACCGGCGACACGTCGTATCTGCTGACTATCGTTGCGGTGGATACCATCGTGCAGGACAGTCTCGTTGTGGCGGGAGGTGATTTGACGACCAAAGATCAGGTTGTATTTTCTACTGCGAAAGCGGAACCCGGCACTTATTATACGGAGCAGTCTCCGCCGGGAATTACCGGTGCCGTTTGTGTTTTCAGGAAACGCATTCCTTCCGGGTTCAGAAACTATCCGATGTTGCGCGGCAAGATTGTCATCAGCAGTGTAGATCCTGTTTCCGGCGTAGTCAGAGGAAATCTGGACGTCAATAATAAGTATGTTCCGAATGCGGATAAATACTACCGGTTGTCGGGTAGTTTTATGATAAAACTGAATCCGTAAGGTTTATTCTTC
>JADLAH010000272.1 GCA_020848315.1 Chitinophagales bacterium
AATATGGCGTCAGTAATTTTTTTGAATTCAGGGTTTTCGGCAATGCCGCCTCTTACTGGCACAAGGGCAATGATTCTATCAACAGCAATGCGACGGGATTGCATCCGATTGCAATCGGCATGAAAATCAAGATGATCGATGCGAAACGGTATGCGCCCGCAAGTTCATTCATCGGCGGCCTGACAGCTAATGTCATCTCCACTAAAAACTTCCGCACGGAATATGTGGCGCCTTACTTCAAGATTGCCATGGAACAATTCCTGCCTAAAAACTTCGGCATGCAATACAACTACGGATTGCAATGGGACGGCGAAACACCCAAACCTACCTATATGGTGGCCGTTTCAGCCAATTACACTTCTCTGCTGAAGAAATCGACTCCGGAAAAACACCGTCAGGTAAAAGTCTTCACCGAAGTATATGGTTTATATCCGCAGGGCCAGGATTTTGATATCCGCGTGAACGCCGGATTGGCATTCCTGCTCAATAAATGGGTACAGATTGACTTTTCCGCAGGGGCAGGTTGCACTAAACATTCACCGAGATTTATCAGCAGCGCCGGACTCGCACTCTGCTTTCCGAATAAAGAGAAGAAATCCAAAGAGTAAAGATTATTACACAGTTTTGTGTATTAAAGTGTAGTATTCTCCATAAAGCTATATCTTTGCAGCAGTATGGAAATCCTGATTATTCTGGTGCTGACATTGGTAAACGGCTTTTTCGCTCTTTCTGAAATCGCGTTGGTTTCCGTAAAGAAAAGCAGTATGGAACACTTGGCTGCACAAGGCAACAGCCGCGCCAAGATGGTACTGCAATTGCTGGAAAATCCGGAAAACTTCCTTTCTTCCGTACAGGTGGGCATCACGCTGATTGGCATTGTATCGGGTGCATATGGTGGCGCGGCGCTCACGGACGACCTCGACCAGTTGCTGTCGGCCTATTCCCTGAATCCGGAGTATGTACACGTCTTCTCGCTCATCACCGTCATCGGCGGCATCACCTATTTCTCTATCGTAATCGGTGAACTGGTGCCCAAGTCTATCGCGATGAACAATGCGGAGCGGATTGCGCTGATTGCAGTGCCCATCATGAAATATTTTACGCTGATCACCTATCCTTTTGTCAGAATACTTTCAGGTTCCACGCAACTGATTTTGCGACTGATGGGAATAAAGCAAAACGACGCGGATCATGTGAGCGAGGAAGAACTTCGTTTTATGCTGAAAAATGCCGGTAAACAAGGCGTTCTGGAAACAGAAGAAAGTCAGGTACACCAGAATCTATTCTACTTTACCGATCAGACAGCAAAATCCTTGCTGACACACCGCAGTGAAATGGAATGGATCAACAGCGAAGACAGTCTGGATGAAATTTTTGATTTGCTGAAAGAAAGTGTGCATTCCAAATTTGTGGTAGGTGAAGGTTCCCTCGATAAAGTGCTCGGCGTTATCACCATCAAAGACTTCCTGAGTCATTACAAACGACCGGACTTCCGGCTCGCGGATATTATTTCCGCACCTATTTTTATTATACAGAATACACCGGCATTCAAGATATTAAACCTCTTCAAAACCAAGAAGCAATACATTGCTATTGTGGTAGATGAATTCGGCATGACGAAGGGCATCATCACCCTGCACGATTTGATGGAAGCCATTGTTGGAGAATTGCCGGACGAAGATGAAGTAGAAGAAACATACATCATTCAGCGCTCTGAAAACAGCTATCTCATTGACGGAAAAACGCTGATTTACGAGCTTAATCAGTATTTCCAACGGGAAATTATCCAGGATAATATCGCATTGTATACGACTATCTCCGGCTTCATTCTGGCACAACTGAAAGACCTGCCCAAACCGGGTGACCAACTCACACACGATAATTATCTGTTCGAAATCATGGACATGGATGGTGTGCGCATCGACAAGATTCTGATGACTCGCCAGGAAGACGGCGCTTTATAAAATATCGAGTACTCTCTCCGGTGGCCTTGCCACCACAGCCTTATTCCCATTGATAACAATCGGTCTTTCTATCAATATCGGATGCTGATGCATAGCCGCTATCCACTCCTTATCACTGAGCTGTTTGCCTTTATATTGCTCCAAATATACCTGCTCTTTGGTGCGGATTAATTCATGTGGCGCAATGCCCAGCTTCTTCACTATCTCTGTAATTTCGGCCACGGAAGGCACTTCCTTCAGATATTCCACGACCTTAAACGGGATGTTTTTCTCTTCCAGTATATGCAATGCATTCCTGCTTTTGCCGCAACGGTTATTATGATAGATGGTAATCATTCGCATGTTGATTTTTGTCCTGCAACAAAATTATATACCGGTATAATTAAACGGCGTAATCTGCTTCAACTCATTTTTTACCGCATCGCAGACCGCCAAACCCTCAATAAAAGCGTGTATTTCGGCCTCTCCTACTTTTGTATTGGTACGCGTCAGTTCTTTCAGCGCCTCATATGGTTTTTCAAAACCTTCTCTTCGCAACACCGTTTGTATAGCTTCCGCCACGACGATCCAGTTGGCTTCGAGATCCGCTTTGATAGCTGCTTCATTGACCAGCAATTTATCCAGTCCTTTGCGGATGGACTCGAGCGCAATCAGTGTGTGTGCAATCGGCACTCCGATATTTCTCAACACAGTTGAATCCGTCAGGTCGCGCTGCAAACGGGATATCGGCAACTTCTCTGCCAGATGTGTAAACAACGCGTTGGCAATACCCAGATTGCCTTCCGCATTTTCAAAATCAATCGGATTGACTTTGTGCGGCATTGCGGAACTGCCTATTTCTCCGGCTTTTATTTTCTGTTTGAAATATTCCATCGACACATAGGTCCAAATATCGCGGCACAAATCTATCAGAATGGTATTGATGCGAACATAATTGTGGAACAAAGCCGCCAGATGGTCGTAATGTTCTATCTGTGTGGTCGTCTGTGAACGCAGCAAACCGAGTATATCATTGACAAAACGATTAGCAAATAACTTCCAGTCGTGCGACGGATAAGCCACATGATGCGCGTTGAAATTTCCCGTAGCGCCGCCAAACTTAGCCGCATAAGGAATGGTATTAAAATAGGCATACTGAAACTCCAGTCGCTCCAAGAACACCTGAAATTCCTTACCGAGGCGTGTAGGCGAAGCCGGCTGCCCGTGGGTTTTTGCCAGCATCGGAATCTGTTCGTATTCCGTCACTTTATCTTTCAGTTGCTGCAGCACACCAAAGAAAGCAGGCTCAAATACGTCTGCAAATGCTTCCTTCAGCGACAACGGAATCGCCGTATTATTGATATCCTGGGAAGTGAGTCCGAAATGAATGAATTCCGTTTTTTGCAAGAGCGCTTCATCCTGAATGGATTCCTTGATAAAATATTCCACGGCCTTCACATCGTGATTGGTGGTCTTTTCAATTTCCTTCACCCGCTGCGCGTGTTCTGTATTGAATTGCTGGTAAATCGCGCGGAGTGTTTGCTGCTGTATTTCCGTCAGCGCGCCAATTTCGGGTAATTCCGCCGCCAGCGCGATAAAATATTCTATCTCCACACGAACGCGGTATTTTATCAGGGCAAACTCGGAGAAATAACGTTCCAGAGCGCTTACTTTACTGCGATAACGTCCGTCAACCGGTGAGATAGAAAGCAATTCTTGCATGTCGTTTTTTTGCAAAAATACATTTTTTAAAAGTAAAAGAATTTCATTTTTAGGAAAGATATAGTGAACAAAATGGAAAATTTAGTTTTATTTGCGTTCTAGTAAGGAGTACCTTGCGCCCTGCGCGGCGTATTTATTGATGGCAAAAAACGGGATTTACAACACCGTAATTTTAGATTGGCACAGTATACGCCTGCTGCACACGCAACCAAAACGAAGACAAATGGCAAAGAATTTATTAATAGTGGAGTCGCCTGCAAAAGCGAAGACGATAGAGAAAATCCTCGGAAAGGATTTCGTAGTAAAATCCTGCTATGGTCACATTCGCGATTTGGCTAAGAAAGAAATGGGCGTCGATATCTCCAACAACTTTGAGCCCACCTATATTATATCCGAAGACAAGGAACAGGTGGTAAAAGAATTGCAGAAACTGGCCAAGAATGCGGAAGTATGGCTCGCAACGGATGAGGACCGCGAAGGAGAAGCCATTTCCTGGCACCTCTGCGAAGTACTGAAACTGAATAAAGACACGACCAAACGTATTGTATTCAACGAAATTACGGCACCGGCCATCAAAAAGGCGGTGGCAAATCCGAGACTGCTCGACCAGAATCTGTTCTATGCGCAACAAGCACGCAGGGTACTCGACCGCGTGGTGGGATTTGAATTGTCGCCAGTTTTATGGAAAAAGCTGGGACGCCGCACTTTGTCTGCAGGCCGCGTACAGTCGGTGGCCGTGCGACTCGTGGTGGAGCGCGAAAGAGAAATCAATGCATTTAAAACGGAAAGCTTCTATAAAGTAGTGGCCTATTTTATTTCGGACAAAAAAACGTTCAAAGCGGAATTGTCTGAAAAACTGAAAACTGCCAAAGAAGCCGAACAATTTCTGGAGGACTGCAAAAAGGCGCTGTTCCATGTAGAAGACATACAGGTAAAACCGGCTCAAAAAAGTCCGGCGGCACCATTCACTACCTCCACCTTGCAGCAGGAAGCCAGCCGCAAACTTGGATTCTCCGTATCGCGCACGATGAATGTAGCGCAAAAACTCTATGAAAGCGGTAAGATTACCTATATGCGTACTGACTCGCCGAATCTGTCGGATCTGGCACTGAACAGCATACAATCCTATATTACCAAAGAATTCGGAAAAGAATTTTCCAACCGCAGACAATACAGTTCAAAAAACTCGAGCGCGCAGGAAGCGCACGAAGCTATTCGTCCCACTTATATAGAAAATACGCACGAAGGTATCAACCGCGATGAAGAACGCCTGTACGACCTTATCTGGAAACGCACCATTGCTTCGCAGATGAGTAACGCACAATTGGAAAAAACCGTCGCGAAAATCAATGTATCCACACGAAAGGAAAAGCTGATCGCGGAAGGTGAAGTACTGAAATTTGAAGGCTTCCTGAAAGTGTATCTGGAAGGAACCGATGATGAAGAACAGGAAGAAACCGGTATGTTGCCAAAACTGGATATTGGTCAGCAGCTCGACTATAAATCCATTGAAGCAAGACAGCGTTTCACGCAGCCGCCATCCCGCTACACAGAGGCGAGTTTAATCAAGAAGCTCGAGGAACTGGGCATCGGCCGTCCTTCAACCTATGCGCCTACCATTTCAACCATCCAAAATAGAGAATATGTGATGAAGGGCGAACAGGAAGGCAAGCCGCGGGAATACCAGAAAATAGAACTGAACAACAAACAGCAGATTACCCATGCTACCCTATCAGAAAATACGGGTTCTCTCAAAGGGAAACTGATTCCAACCGATATCGGCATATTAGTAACGGACTACCTGATGGAGAATTTCTCCCGGGTGATGGACTATTCCTTCACGGCGGAAATGGAAAAAGACTTTGACGAAATCGCGGAAGGCCACAAAGAATGGACGAAAGCACTCAAACAATTCTATGGTCCGTTCCATAAGGAAATAGAAGCCTCAGAGGAAAGCACTACTTATGTTACCGGCGAGCGACTGCTCGGCAAGGAACCGGAAACCGGCAAGCCTGTTTACGCAAAACTGGGACGCTACGGCGCAATGATACAAATCGGCGACAACGAAGACGAAGAAAAACCGCGCTATGCGAAATTAAAATCCACACAAAGCCTGGAAACCATCACGTTGGAAGAAGCGATGGATTTATTCAAACTGCCGCTGACACTGGGCACTTATGAAGGTCAGGAAGTAATGGTCAATACCGGTCGCTTCGGGCCGTATGTAAAATTCGGAGAGCAGTTTATTTCATTGGGGAAAGGCGAAGATCCGATGGATGTATCGCTGGAAAGAGCGATTGAAGTCATTAAATCCAAACAACAGGATGATGCGCCTATCGGCCATTATGATGGTAAGCCTATCACCAAAGGTAAAGGCCGTTTTGGCCCGTTCATCAAATGGAATAATCTGTTCATCAATATTCCTAAGGCATACCATTTCGATACCATTAATGAAGCGGAATGCGAAGAACTGATTCTGAAAAAGCT
>JADLAH010000273.1 GCA_020848315.1 Chitinophagales bacterium
CAGCGATGAATCCTGCACCAGACGCACCCATTTCTTGATTTTGGCATACCAGTTCATCCGGAAGGAGAAGGTATCCTTTTTCAGATAGGCATAGATAAAAGGATGGACATATAGCAGGAAGTTTTTTGCTTCATGCGTTTTCAGCCTGTTCAGTTCAATTTCAATATTATCGATAATCTGCAGTGGCTGATCCACTTTATACTTGTTATTGCCATGCAGCAATGGTTCTCTCGTATCAATGGTCACCTGCTCTTTCATGCGTTGACGGGTAATCTCCATCAATCCGAATTTGCTGACCGGCAAAATCACATGCTTGGCTTTGTCAGGGCGCATGGCTTCCTGCATCGCCTCGAGCAGTTTGTGTTTATATTCTGACGACTTCATATCGATGAAGTCAATCACGATGATGCCACCGATATCGCGGAGTCGCAGCTGACGGGCAATTTCCTGTGCCGCTTCCACATTGATATTGAATGCATGGGTATCCTGTTCCACATCGCGCTTCACTTTCGGACCGCTGTTCACATCTATTACATGCAGCGCTTCAGTATGCTCCAATATCACATAGGCACCGCTTTTCAGGGTGACGGTTTTTCCGAATGCCGTCTTCACCTGTCTGCTGACGTCGTAGGTTTCAAACAAAGGCGTCGTCTCCGCGTACTTATCCAGAATGGAAACATGTTCCGGCGCGTGCTCCTTGATATAAGCCTTCAAATCGCCGTGCAAGGTTGGATTGTCGGTTACAATTTTGGAAAAACTATCGTTCATCAGGTCGCGGACGATGGAGAAGGTTTTATTCATTTCCTTCAGCAACAGTTTCGGCGGATTCTGAAAACGTATATTTTCCGTCATCACCTTCCATTTGTTGAGCAGGTTCTCGACATCGTGCTGCAATTCCGTTTTCCCTACACCTTCAGCATTGGTACGCACGACAAATCCGAAATTCTTCGGTCTGATTTGCTGCATGATTTCCGACAATCTTTCCCGTTCTTCGGGTTTGTCTATTTTCTTGGAGATACCCACCGAATTGGTGAATGGCACTAATACAACGTATCTGCCCGGAATGGACAGCTCGCAGGTGAGTCGCGGACCTTTCGTGGAGATGGCTTCTTTGGAAATCTGAAAAATCAGGATGTCTCCCTTTTCCAGAATATCCACCATTTGACCATCCTTCTGAATCGAAGGTTCAAACTCGAATTTATCCAATAAGTGTGATTGCTCGCCCTTGAAAGCCTCCGAACTGAATCTGCGTACAGACCGGATATAGGGACTTAAATCTGAATAATGTATAAATGCATCTTTGTCATGCCCGATATCGACAAAGGCAGCATTCAGGCCGGGGTTTATCTTTTTCACTCTTCCGAGGTAGATATCGCCTGCCGAAAAGCCTTCTCTATCGTAGGCATCCAGATGGTATTCGACTAATTTTTTGTTTTCAAGAAGCGCAATTTCAACACCTTTGGAATTAGCATGGATGACTAATTCTTTTATCATATGTATGTTGATTTGGACATCAGCAATCGGCCATTACAGATAGGTTATCCATAATGACCATTTACCAATGACTATTTACTATTTCTTCTTGTGACGGTTTTTTCTCAGTCTTTTTTTACGTTTGTGCGTCGCAATTTTGTGACGTTTTCTTTTTTTTCCGCAAGGCATAATTAATTCTTTTTATTTTTTAAATCATTGACGATAACGTCTATTTCTTTACTGAATTCTTCGTTTTTCACCAGGAGTTTGCACATCTCAAAAAAGCGGATGGCTTCCTGATTGTTTCCGAGCTGTGCTTCTGAAATGGCCATAAAATACATTGCTTCTGTATTTTCCGGCTCCAGCAGCAGCACTTTCCGGAGTCGCTCTTTTGCTTTGTCATATTGTCCGGACTGGATGGATAACCTTCCGAGTGCGAGCAGCGCCGGTACATTATCCGGCAGACTGTCAGACAGCTTACGCAGCATTTCGATGCCTTTCATCGGTTCGGGCGAACCCTGAACATACACTTCGGCGAGTTTTATCTTCACCTCCACGTCGTCGCCAAACTTTTGCAAGGCCTCTTCGTAAGAACGGAGCGCAAAGGTAATCAAATTATTTGAAATAATGGAATCTGCGCCTGATTTAAATGCGTTTACGAAATCGTCGCCGGCATGGATATAGGCATGTTTCTCCGGTGCCACTTGTGCCAGACGGTACATATAATAGGCGGAAAGCGGTTCATTTCCAACTTTATGCCAGAATCCAGAGGCCTGCTGCAATAACGGTCTCAGTGTGGCGGTATCGCCATCAGCAACGGCTTTCAACTGCTGCTGTAACTGTGTGTAAGCTGACTTTTCGGCCTCGGGCAACTGTTCTGTGCGCAACTGCTCGTATTGCTCAAAACTGATGCTTTCTGTCGTATGCGTTATGCTGTGTTCCTTTTTGGGAAGTACTGTTTTCCCTGCAAAATACAACAGTCCGACCAACACCAATCCACCTGCCACTATTGCAATCTGCCCTTTTCGCACGGTATTGATTATTTAGATTTTTCCGTTCTTTTTACGCTGGATTCCTTGATTTGCTCCACAAACACTTTGGATGGCTTGAATGCCGGAATCTGGTGTTCAGGAATTTCAATGGCAATATTTTTCTTGATGTTTCTGCCAATTTTCGCTTTACGGGTTTTCACAATAAAACTTCCGAATCCGCGCACGTACAGATTCTCACCCTCGGCTAAAGTATCTTTAACTTCCTTGAAGAAAGCTTCCATTGCTACTAATACATCTACTTTGGGAACGCCTGTTTTTTCAGAAATGGTGGTGATAATGTCTGCTTTTCTCATAACTATACAATTGAAGTGCAAAAATGCAAAATAATTTCAAACTAACTTAGTTAAATAGTGGAAATAGAGGTTTTTTAATATTTGTGGCTTGTTAAAAAATGTAAATATTCCGGCTATTGCAGCTTACTGACACAAACCGGTGTTCACATGAAAACAAAGCACGGAATATTTTATTTTCCTGTCTTGCGCTTACGCTCGTTCTCATCCAGATAAATCTTACGGATACGGATAGACTTCGGTGTTAATTCCACATACTCGTCGCCCTGGATATACTCCAATGCTTCTTCGAGGGAGAACTTCACCGCCGGCGGCAGCTTCACTTTATCATCCGAACCGGAAGCACGCACGTTGGTGAGTTTTTTGGTTACGGTACAGTTCACCACCAGGTCATCCTGACGGGAGTTCTCTCCGATTACCATTCCGGTGTATATCTCATCGCCCGGCTCCACGAAGAAGCGGCCTCTGTCCTGCAGTTTATCCAATGAGTAAGCAATTGCTTCTCCTGTTTCTTTGGAGATCATAGAACCGTTGATACGTCCCTGAATCTCGCCTCTATGCGGTGCGTAATGCGTGAAACGGTGCGCCATTACAGCCTGACCGGAAGTAGCTGTAATCATTTCCGTACGCAATCCGATTAATCCGCGCGACGGAATTTCAAACTCCATGATAGAACGGTTTCCTTTCAGAATCATATTCTTCATATCGCCTTTGCGCTTGGTAATCATTTCGATAGCAGTACCGGCTTTTTCTTCCGGCAAGTCGATAGTCAGTTCTTCAATCGGCTCGCATTTCTGTCCGTCAATCTCTTTATACAATACCTGTGGCTGTCCTACCTGCAACTCATATCCTTCGCGGCGCATAGTTTCTATCAGTACAGACAAGTGCAACACACCACGACCGTACACCAGAAAAGAATCGGCCGTATCTCCTTGCTGTACGCGCAATGCGAGATTTTTCTCCAGCTCTTTGGTCAGACGATCTTTGATATGTCTGGAAGTTACAAACTTACCTTCCTTGCCGAAAAACGGAGAATCGTTGATGGTGAACAACATACTCATCGTTGGTTCATCAATGGAAATTGGCGCCATTGCTTCCGGATTTTCCGCGTCAGCGATGGTATCACCGATTTCAAATCCTTCCACCCCAACGATGGCGCAGATTTCACCTGCCGGCACTTCTTCCACTTTCACTTTATTCATCCCTTCAAACAATAACAATTCTTTGATACGGGATTTTACAATCGCACCTTCTCTTTTAATGAGCGCCACCGGCATATTCGTTTTGAGTACACCTCTGAATACACGTCCGATAGCAATACGACCTACGAAAGAAGAATAATCCAGTGAGGTTACCTGCATCTGAGCAGCTCCTTCCGCCGTTTTAGGCGCAGGAATATGTTCGATGATGCAATCCAGCAAATCCACTACATTGGTCTTCGGCTTTTTATAGTCCGTGCTCATCCAGCCGTTCTTTGCAGAACCGTAGATGGTCGGGAAGTCAAGTTGATCTTCTGTTGCATCCAGCTGGAACATCAGATCGAATACTTTCTCATGTACTTCATCCGGTGTACAGTTTTCTTTGTCCACTTTATTGATGACCACAATTGGTTTCAATCCCAGCTGCAACGCTTTCTGCAATACGAAACGCGTTTGCGGCATCGGTCCTTCAAAAGCATCTACCAGCAACAATACGCCATCTGCCATTTTCAGTACGCGCTCCACCTCACCGCCGAAGTCGGCGTGACCCGGTGTATCAATCAGGTTGATTTTATAGTCTTTATATTTCACCGCTGCGTTTTTAGCGGTAATCGTGATACCGCGCTCTCGCTCCAGTTCATTATTATCTAAAATTAATACGCCTGTGTTTTCGTGTTCAGAGAATGTCTTACATTCCCAAAGAATTTTGTCTACTAAAGTGGTTTTGCCGTGGTCAACGTGAGCGATGATGGCGATATTTCTGATTTTCTGCATAAAAGGTTGTTTAATTGGAACTTAATTCCAAAATAGGGTGCAAAGGTACGGCTTTAAAGACGCTTTTTCTAGTTTTAACGAATTAGACAATAATTTTTTGACTTTTGAATTCGTACTGTTAACTTTATCATAATGTGCGATACCTTTGTAAATCTCTCCGGCAACCTGAGCGGCTCCGTATTTTTCGGTAAAAACAGCGACCGCGAACCCCATGAAGCCCAGCAGATAGTGCGCTATCCGGCAGGTGCAAGGCCCGACCGAAAGGTGCGCGCTACCTACATCGAGGTCGATTGTCCGGCCACCACGCTGGAAGTCATCCTGAGCAAACCTTTTCAGATGTGGGGCGCCGAAATGGGCTGCAACGAAAAAGGAGTGGTCATCGGCAATGAGGCTGTCTTCACGAAAATGCCGTTTGAGAAAAAGAATAAAGGACTGACCGGCATGGATTTACTGCGCCTGAGTCTGGAGATATCCGAAAATGCACAGGCCGCACTGCAACACATCATCCAATATCTGGAAAAATACGGACAGGATGCCTGCGGCGGCTACACCGACCGGAATTTCTACTATCACAACAGCTTTCTGATTGCAGACAAGAAGGAAGCCTATGTATTGGAAAC
>JADLAH010000274.1 GCA_020848315.1 Chitinophagales bacterium
GGTGCTTTGGCTAAAAAAGTCATCGATAAGCTGAAGAAAGACTATAAGGTGATTGCGGTCGACTTTCGTACCAAGGTGGACTTAGGCATTCCGGTTGAAAGCTATAAAGTGGATTTTAATAAAAGGCTCTTTGAAGATATTTTCAGGGAACACCAGTTTGACGGTATCATCCACCTCGGCAGGATTTCCGCGCAGGAACTGAACCGCCACACCCGCTACAACGCGAATGTGATAGGTACCCGCAAACTGTTCGATCTGGCCCGAAAATATAAAGTACCTAAAGTGCTGGTATTGTCCACCTACTTCGTGTATGGCGCGAGTCCGTACAACCCGTCGCTGCTGGATGAGAAAACACCGCTGAAAGCGTCTGAGCTGACGATGGACCTGGTGGATTCCGTGGAATTGGAAAATCTTTCCACGATATATCTGTATAAACATCCGGAGTTGAATATCACCATCCTGCGTCCGTGCAATATCGCGGGACCCGGTGTGCGGAATACTTTCTCGATGCTGTTGTCGGAGAAACGGTCGCCGGTATTGTGGGGCTTCTCTCCGTTAATGCAGTTTATCCATATCGACGATATGCGGGATGCGATATGTCTCGCATTTGAAAAGAATATTCCGGGCGTTTATAATGTCGCGCCGGACGACTATATTGGATTCCAGGATGCCATCAAGGCGGCCGGCTCCAGTCCGATACAGATTCCGTCTATTCCGCCGGCACTGACAGAAGCGATTGCAAAATTCCTGAAATGGAAATCCTTCCCGCCTTATCTGATAAATTATTTCAAATATCCCGTAATTATTGATGGTAGCCTGTTTTCCCGAACTTTTGACTTCAAACCAAAGAAAACGCTGCACGATATTTTCACTTACTACAAAAGTCTGAAATAATTTTAACCACATAGGCACGAAGCGCACAATAGGATATCCGTGAGCAGAATAATGTATACTTCACATCTGTCTACGCCTTTGGGACTTCTGGAAATTAAAGCAGATGATGATTTCGTCTTATCCACACTATTCTTAGAGGATACAGGTGGTATGCAGGAGAATGAAAATGCCGTTTCCCGACAAGCAAAGCAGCAATTACACGAATATTTTGCTTCACAACGGGAAGTGTTCAGTTTGCCACTGTCTTTGAACGGTTCCACCTTCCAGCAAAAAGTATGGACGGAATTACAGCACATTCCTTACGGAAAAACCATCTCCTATCTGCAGTTAGCGGTAAATCTGGGCGATGAGAAATGCATACGCGCTGCCGCAACAGCCAATGGCAGGAATCCCTTCGCCATTATTGTACCTTGCCACCGTGTGATAGGCAAGGATGGTTCGCTAACCGGCTACGCATGCGGACTCTGGCGGAAGCAATGGCTGCTGGAACATGAAGGCAGCTTCCGGAAACAGACGGCTTTGTTTTAACTGTTACCCGCTTGTTATCAAAAATTAATTCGGGAACTTTTCCCGCTTTTCGTACATTTGTATGTTATTTAATAATTCTATCAATCAACAATTCAATAATTCAATTAAGATGGGAAAAAGAGTTTTAATTATCGGTGCCGGCGGCGTAGGTAATGTGGTGGTCCGCAAATGCGCATCCGTGCCCGAAGTGTTCAGCGAAATTATGCTGGCCAGCCGCACCAAATCCAAGTGCGATGCCATTGCTGCCGATATCAAACATATGAAGATTCAGACGGCTGCGCTGGATGCGGATAATACCGCTGACATCGTGGCGCTGATCAACGAATTCAAGCCTGATCTGGTGATGAATATAGCGCTGCCATACCAGGATTTAACCATCATGGATGCCTGTCTGGAAACGGGCGTTCACTACCTCGATACAGCCAACTACGAGCCGAAAGATGAGGCGAAATTCGAATACAGTTGGCAATGGGCCTATCAGGAGCGTTTCAAGGAAAAAGGCATTATGGCACTGTTGGGTTGCGGTTTCGATCCGGGACAATCCCAGATTTACGTGGCACATGCCGCCAAACATCATTTCGATGAAATCCATTACCTGGATATCGTGGATTGTAATGCCGGCGATCACGGTCAGGCTTTCGCCACCAACTTCAATCCGGAAATCAATATCCGCGAAATCACGCAGGATGGCAAATACTGGGAAAACGGTGAGTGGAAAGTCATTCCGGCGATGTCTATCCACAAACCCATCAATTACCCGAATATCGGACCTAAAGAATCCTACCTGCTGTACCACGAGGAACTGGAATCGCTGGTGAAAAACTTCCCGACCATCAAGCGCGCGCGCTTCTGGATGACATTCGGAGAGCAATATTTAAAACACCTCGAAGTCATGCAGAATATCGGTATCACTTCCATTAAACCTATCCTATTCCAGGGCCGAGAAATCATTCCGATTGAATTCCTGAAAGCCTTGTTGCCGGAGCCGGGTTCATTGGGTGAAAACTATTCCGGTGAAACTTCCATCGGCTGTCAGATTAAAGGTATCAAAGACGGAAAAGACAAAACTTATTTCATCTGGAATAACTGCAAACATCAGGATGCCTACAACGATGCGAAAGCGCAGGGCGTAAGTTATACGACCGGTGTTCCTGCCATGCTGGGCGCTAAGCTGATGCTAGAAGGTATCTGGATGAAACCGGGTGTCTACAACACGGAAGAGATGGATCCGGATCCGTTCATGTCGCAAATAGGTGGTTACGGCTTGCCATGGCATGAAGAGATTAATCCGGTATTGCCGCATGAATACTGATTAATGTCATCCTGAACTTGTTTGCGAGTCATCCTGAACTTGTTTGTGAGTCATCCTGAACTTGTTTGCAAGTCATCCTGAACTTGTTTGTGAGTCATCCTGAACTTGTTTCAGGATCCGATTGTTTCAGCATCTCATAAATATTATCATACAACTTCGCAGGATACTCTGCGAAGTTTTTTATTTTTATTCATTCAGCATAAGCAAGCATGCCATGCTGTTTATCTAAATGGGAGTATATGCAAATCAAATCCAATTACATAGATATTTTTCGACAGGAATTTTATCCGGCACTTATCTCAGTGGAACACGGCAAAATCGTTTCCATAGAAAAAACGGACGGCGATTTTCCGCACTATATTTTGCCGGGCTTTGTGGATGCGCACGTGCATATCGAAAGTTCTATGCTGGTGCCCACCGAGTTTGCGA
>JADLAH010000275.1 GCA_020848315.1 Chitinophagales bacterium
AAAGCACAGCAATAGCTGTAAAAAGAACGAAGGGCGGCTATCAGCATATGCGTGTAGGATTTCAGATTTAAGAATTCAGAATTGGGATTTGAGACATTCTGCATTTCGAACAGATGCTTCGTACCTCAGCATGACAAAGGGAACACTTCGCTTTCAGACGAACCGTTTGTCATGTTGGACGACAGTGAAACATCTCTATCGCCTATATCAGCAGAATTTTTTCCCCTTCTTCTCTCTCCAAGCAACTACACAATCATGCCGGCAGCAACGGTTTCATTGGTGGCTTCATCCACCAGGATAATGCTTCCGGTATTTCTGTTTTTGCGGTAGCTGTCGAAGAACAACGGCACGGTGGTGCGGATAGAAACACGGCCGATGTCATTCAGTCCGATTTCTACGTCGTCTTCAATGCGCTGCAAGGTATTGATGTTCAGTTTGTATTTGATTTCCTTCACGATGCATTTGCACTCTCTGGAAGTATGGCGCAGGATGTATTTGCCGCGCGGAATCATCTTCTTTTCATTCATCCAGCACAGCATCACGTCGAACTCCTGCTCAATCTGCGGAATATTGTTTTCGCGCACAATCATGTCGCCGCGGGAAATATCGATTTCATCTTCGAGTGTGATGGTTACACTTTGCGGTGCGAAGGCTTCCTGCAGATCACCGTCCATCGTCACAATGGATTTTATCTTGGAGGAAAAACCGGACGGCAGCGCCTTCACTTTATCGCCCACACGGAATACACCGCCGGCGATGCGGCCTGCATAACCGCGGAAATCGTGGTACTCATTCTTCATCGGACGGATGACATATTGCACCGGAAAACGCGCGTCGATGTGGTTTAAGTCGGAACCGATGTGAATGGTTTCGAGCAGATACATCAGGGTGGGACCCTGATACCACGGCATATTTTCTGAGCGGTTCACCACATTGTCGCCCGCCAGTGCGGAAATCGGCAGGAAGTGCACATCTTTGATATCCAGTTTGGAGGCAAAAGCCTTGTAGTCATTCACGATTTTATTAAAGGTCGCCTCATCCCAATCCACCAGGTCCATTTTGTTGATGCACACGATGATGTGCGGAATCTGCAACAAAGACGCGATATAGGAATGGCGGTAGGTTTGCTCGATGATGCCCTTGCGCGCATCCACAAGGATGATGGCCAGGTTGGCAGTCGACGCGCCGGTCACCATGTTGCGGGTATACTGGATATGTCCGGGTGTATCCGCGATGATGAATTTTCTTTTCGGTGTAGAAAAATAGCGGTAAGCCACGTCGATGGTGATGCCCTGTTCGCGCTCCGCACGGAGGCCGTCGGTCAGCAGCGCCAGGTTCACATATTCTTCTCCGCGCTTCTGTGAAGCCGCCTCAATAGCATCCATCTGATCCTGAAAGATGGATTTACTGTCGTATAACAATCGTCCGATTAAGGTGGATTTTCCGTCATCCACACTACCCGCGGTAGAAAAGCGGAGGAGCTCCATATCCAGGTATGCCTTGCTATCGAAGTTGTCTGTCATTTGGTCATTAGTCATTGGTCATTAGTATTTGTTCGTTAATCATGCATCTAAATTGCTTGAAAAATGAAAACTAGTTAATAATATTATTTTTGCTCTATGTTATTCTTACCTATTGCTTTTATGTAGCTATTCAGCATTTTTCCTAAAGTATTTAATTTATTGTCTAAGTCTGAGAATCTTTCCTCCGAAATTATTTTTCTGTCTTTTAGTTTTGTTATCCAATCCTTTGTTTCAAAAATAGAGCCTCTTGCATAATAACAAAATTGTTTATTTTCTTTGTAGAAGTATCGGCCATAACCTTCTGCTATATTGGATGATATTGAATCTGCAGACCTGCATAGCTGTTTTCCAACAGTATCCTTTTCAAAGTAATTAAAAAGCAATACAATTTCCCAAATTTCATTAGAAAACTCTTTTGCTAACCTATGTACTTCTAAATCATCCAATCCCATTCTCTGACACTAAATACTATTGACCAATGACTATTGACTACTGACTAAAAATACCCGGCCTTTTTTCTGTCTTCCATCGCGGCTTCGCTGCGCTTGTCATCGGCTCTGGTGCCACGCTCTGTGGTGCGGGAGGATGCCACTTCCTGAATGATATCTTCCAAAGTAGATGCCTCTGAGAATACGGCGCCCGTACAGGTGATATCCCCTACGGTGCGGAAGCGCACGATACGTTCCTCCACCACTTCATCCGGTTTTTTCTGCATGTATTCGGAGTCCGCATACCATACGCCGTCGCGCTCAAATACTTTGCGTTTGTGCGAGAAATACAGACTCGGCATTTCAATTTTTTCCTGATAGATGTATTGCCACACATCCATCTCTGTCCAGTTGGAAATCGGGAATACGCGGAAGTGTTCGCCGACATGTTTTCTGCCGTTGAAGATATTCCACAACTCCGGACGCTGGTTTTTTGGATCCCACTGCCCGAATTCATCGCGGTGCGAGAAAAAACGCTCTTTGGCGCGCGCCTTTTCTTCGTCGCGGCGGGCACCACCCATCGCGCAGTCAAATTTATTCTTCTCAATCGCTTCGAGCAACGGCACCGTCTGCAGGGCATTCCGCGATGCGGTGTAGCCTTTCTCTTCGCGCACCAACCCTTTGTCAATCGCTTGCTGCACAGAAGCCACCAGCAGACGAAGACCATATTTCTTCACGAGTTCATCTCTGTAATCAAGAGCTTCCTGGAAATTGTGGCCGGTGTCTACGTGCAGCAAGGTAAACGGCACGCTGGCCGGATAAAATGCTTTCAGCGCTAGGTGCAATACCACAATGGAGTCTTTACCACCCGAAAAAAGGAGACACGGATTCTCAAATTGTGCCGCTACTTCGCGCAGGACATAAATGGATTCCGATTCGAGTTCTTTCAGGTGATTTAAATGGTAATTGTTCATTATAATGGGAGAATTGAGATTATGAATGGTGATTTTTTATTTTGCGGAGAAAGAAATTATAAATCGTCTCTACACTTTCTTCAATAGTTTGTTCTGCCGTTTTGATTTCGAGTGCAGCATTTGTAGGCGCTTCAAACGGGGCATCTAATCCGGTAAAATTTTTGATTTCGCCTTTCATTGCTTTCTCATACAAGCCTTTTACATCGCGGCGGGCGCATTCGTCGAAGCTGGCATTGACATACACTTCAAAAAAATCCTGTTCGCCGATAATGGTTTTCGCTAATGCGCGCACATCGTTTGTCGGACTTACAAAACTGTTGATGGTCACCACGCCGGCAGACAAAAACAATTTGTTGACCTCCGCAATGCGGCGGATATTTTCCATGCGGTCTTCTTCCGAAAATCCCAGATTCTTATTGATGCCGCTGCGCACATTATCACCGTCCAACACCATCGTCAGGATGCCCGCATCGTGCAGCTTTCGCTCCAGCCCCTGCGCAATCGTACTCTTGCCCGAGCCCGATAGTCCGGTCATCCAGATACACAGCGATTGCTGCTGCAACAAGGCTTCCTTGTCGCTGCGCTGCAACAACTTGTCGAATATCGTGTGTATGTTCGTCGCTTTCTGCATGAAAATATCGTGTAAATATACAATTTAATTACGAATAGTATATCGACCTTATAGGCTAATAACCTTTATTTAGCATTTTGTGACATCGTTTCACAGTAAATAAGGAGTTAAAAATCCGGTGATTACAGGTCGATTTCAACCTGAGTGGCCAGCAAGTCATCGAGATTTTCTCTTCTGCGGATGAGTTTCGCCTTGCCTTCATGCACCAGCACTTCCGCAGGTCGGTATCTCGAATTGTAGTTGGACGACATGGAATATCCGTAGGCGCCGGCATTGTGCAGCGCGAGGATATCGCCTTCGCGTACCTCATTCAGCTTTCTGTCCCAGCCGAAGGTATCCGTTTCGCAGATATATCCCACCACGGTGTAAATACGCTCAATGCCGCCCGGATTGGACACATTGGTGATATGGTGATAGGCATCATACATCATCGGTCGGATCAGGTGATTCTGTCCGGAGTCCACGCCGCAGAAAACGGTAGCCGTCGTTTGCTTGATGACATTGGTGCGCACCAACAGATAGCCGGATTCACTCACGAGGAATTTGCCCGGTTCGAATACGAGTGTCAGTTCGCGACCATAGCTTTTGCAGAACTCGCGGAAACGCTCCCCGATTTTTGCGCCCAGATCTTCGATATTGGTGGTGATGTCGTTTTCGTGGTATTTCACTTTGAAGCCACTGCCAAAGTCGAGGTATTCCAGTTCCTTGAAACTGTTGGCCGCTTCAAACAGGATTTCCGCGCCTCGCAGGAATACGCCTGCATCCAGAATATCGGATCCGGTGTGCATGTGGAGTCCCACCACTTTCAGGTTGGTAGAATTCACCACGCGCTCCAGGTGACGAAGCTGATAGATGGAAATCCCGAATTTGGAGTCAATATGACCGGTCGATATCTTTTGATTGCCGCCCGCCATGATGTGCGGATTGATGCGCACACATACCGGATAGGTATCGCGGTAGAGATTGCCGAATTGCTCCAGAATGGACAGGTTGTCAATGTTGATATTTACGCCAAAGCCTACCGCTTTGTTGATTTCGTCGATATTCACGCAGTTGGGCGTATACATAATGTCTTTGGGCGCGAAGCCGGCTTTCAGACCGAGCTGCACTTCCTGAATGGACACCGTATCGAGACTGCCGCCCAGTTTCTTTATCAACTTCAGAATAGAGATGTTGTTCAGTGCCTTGCAGGCATAGTGCAGGTCGATTTTGGTATCGCCAAACGCGTTTTTCAGGCGGTTATACTGGCGCTCAATAATGGCTGCATCATAGACGTAAACAGGGGTGCCGAATTCTTTACAGATATCGAGCACATTTACGCCACCAATCTCATAATGTCCGTTGACTAATTGCATGAAATGAAAATTTGAAGTGCAAAGATAAATGAATAGTTTACAGTTGAAAATTAAAAGGTTAACAAATTCTGCGGAAAGCGCAAAAAGTCGTGCGACGGCGCGTTCCTTAGGGTTGTTCCAGCAGATACTGTCCGTTATTGTCCACGCCGTTTACTTTCAGTAATTTTTTATTTTTTTCAAAATACGTGTACATCTGTCCGAGTATTTCCCACTGTGTCCAGAGACTTGTCGCAGGATATCGTTTTTTCATCTCGGTGATTCGTTCAGCAGTCCAGCGGAATGGGAAGATGTGCACCGGAATGACCTTCGTGTGCGTGCCGTAAGTTTTGGCGCACAGCCAGTACAACTCCCTGATTTTTTCATCCGTGAGCGGCAGGCAGCCAACGGTGACGCAATCGCCGTGGATGTAGATATCGCCGCCCATATTGCTTTCCGCGGCATTGCGGATTTTATCGGCTTCATTCGGATAATTGATTTTCAGGGAAAGGTGATAGCTGCTCTGCGGGTTAAAGTGGTTGATATGATAAAACCCTTCGGGTGTCTGCAGGTCGCCTTCTCTCTTTTTGGGGCCAAGTTGGCCGGATTTGGCGCAGATATCGTAGGTTTTAAAAAGCGCATACGGTGTTTGCAGACCGGCAGCCCACACTTCGAGTTTGCTTTCGTGTTTAAGTATACGGATGTATAATTTTTCAGGAGGAAACGCGATATTCATCTGCGCGCATCTGTCGGACAGCGATTCCTCCGTCGCGGTGGCCGCGGCTTTGACACGTGGAAAAGTAAGCTGATAGGGTAAAAATGGTAATTGTGACATGGCCGGTGAGATGCTTAACGCCAGGATGAGCAGCAGTAAGTATATGGAAATCATCCTTGTCATTGCCCGAGCAATCTGATTTCCTTCATTTCTTTCTGGTGGCGTGTTTCAAAGCGCTCAAATTGCTCGTCATCTTCTTCGCGGTCGTATTCTGTGATGATTTCACGGCCATCAGCAGACTGGATGGTAGAATAATTGTCAGCATTGAACTTATCGCGCTGGTACGGGTCATCCTG
>JADLAH010000276.1 GCA_020848315.1 Chitinophagales bacterium
GCGGCACTGAAAGGATACGGTCTCGAAATTGTGGAGAATGTACCAATTCAGACGATTCCGAACATCCATAATGAACAATACCTGAAAACCAAACGCGACCGCATGGGACACGAGTTGGATAAGGATGAATAGCGCTGATGGGATTTCTTATTTTTTATGGTGAAAAGTCTTACTGCTTGGGTGCGGTAAACTGAATGTTTTCTATTGGTTCCGGTTTTGTTGCCGGTACTTCGGTTTTCACCTTTTCTTTTTCTTTCTTGCTCTTACGACGGAATAAGTCTTTGATATTGTCAAATTCTTTCTGGAAGGAAATAGCTCCGCCGGTGCGTATTCTATCCTGATTGATAATGTCGTAGTTGGCTGTTCTTGCATACGTTTTCAAGCGAATCCGACCGTCTGCCGTTACCAGATATTCCAGTACGAAATCACCGGCTACTGCGGCATTGTTGGCGGGTTGTCCGGAGGGAATACTGGAGGCTGTAGGCGAAGTGTTCCCGAAGTTGACATTGCCTCCAATCGTGAGTATCAGTCGGTTGCCGAGCAATTCCTGTTTGTAACTGAACCCGAAATTCCGCGAGTCGGGAGAGTCGAGGTCACTGAGCAGTACATCTAGCGAGGAGCCTTTGATGAGCTGCGACAAGCCCTGCGACAGGATTTTGGAAATCTGATCGGACAGTAGCTGCGTGACCGTATTGGAGAATCCGCTGACTTTCTGGTCGCTCGCACCGGTAGGCAGGAAGGCATTGAACAAGAGCAGGAAACCGGCCTGGTTGTTGACTTCGGTAGGGCTGCTGTTGATTTCCGTGAGTTTGCGCATCAGGTCGTCAGGTTGCACACCGTTCGGTTCTATATTAAATCCGATGCTGGTCTTGTCGAGTGGTCCGCTGATATTCAGTTTCAGGTCAATCGGGAAGGAGCGGTTGCGGATACTATAGGAACTGTCGAACAGGTTGCGCACGGAAGCGGCTTTCACATTATACAAGGCGTTCACCGAGAGTTCCGCTTTCAGCGGATCGCCGTTGAATTCAATTTTACTGTCCTTGCCAATGGTAAATGTCTTGTTCAGGATGCCCTGGAAATTGAAATCGTATTTACCTTCTGTCAGAAAATAAGTGCCGTACAATCCTATTTCGCCTTTCTTGTTAATGATGAGGTTGAGGTTGCCTTCGCCGCGTCCGACAATCTTGTCATTGGAAGAAGGATCCAGGATGATATTTGCGACCGCATCCGGAGTCGCGGTGATATTCATGTTCAGGTTAATACCGCTGATTTTGGTTTTGTATTCAATCTTTTTAATCGTGTCATTCGGATCAACGAAGGTGACGAAGGAATAGCCTTTATCGGAGGCCTTATCCGTTACCGGCAGATTGAACTCCGTATTTTTCATCGTCTCCATTCTGTTTACGTTGATATAGAGATCGTTGAAATAGCCGTCGATATCCACGTCGCCTCGGGCAAACACTTTCCCGTAAAAATCCTGATTGTCTTCGTAAGTGGTATTCATAAAATGGTAGCCTGCCGGTGCGCTCAGGTTGGCTTTTTCCACTTTAAAATCCTTGAATCCGTTGTGCAATAATTTGCCCGTCAGCAGCGCGGTGTTGCCGTAATTGTCGTACAGTGTTATTTCACCAAAATCAAATCCTTTGTTGGTTAACTTGATTTCCTCATTCACCATTTTGAAGGTCGTTCCGAGATAACGCATTTTCAGTTCCGCCGTATCTATTACCTGTGCGACACCCGTCAGGATGGGCTTTTTCAGGTTGCCGGATACATTCACCTGTCCTTTGACAAACGCTCTCGGTACCAGCAATTCCTTCTTCAGAATGGCTTCCAGAAAGTTCAGGTTCAGTTTTTCAATATCGGCATTCACATCCAGTTTTTCCTTGCCTTTTACTTGCATATCGTAGATGCCGTCGAAAGACAACTGGTAATTGTCATCTTCAATGGTACCGCCGGCTTCCAGGATTTTTTTGCCGTTTCTGCCATAAATACCGTCGAGACCGATATAGCTGACTTTATAATCCAATACCTGTAAATCCCGGATTGTGACGTCTGCATTTGCCTGCAGTTTGGTCAGGATATTTTTCAGGTTGACAGTGCCTGACAACTTGCCGCTGCGTATCGCGCCGGAAGTATCTATCAATTGTCCGATATCTGCTAGATCGAGCTGACTGATATTGATTTTAGCATCCGAAAGCGTATTGCGTCCGTTTTGTATGTTTATCTGCTGATCGCCTTGCACCAGCGAGAAATTCTGTGTGATGAAAATACTGTCAATAACCGTCACCTGATTATTCTCCGGCACTGTCCATACTTTGTTATTCAGCTTAATGGTGGATTCCAGTATTTTTGCCCGAATGGTATCTTTGTTGAAGTCCAGCGTAGTGAGCAATCGCAGTGCATTCGACGCCGTGTCGCTCGATACGGTAATCTTGGTGAGCAATTGCTCGAGTGAGCTGTTTACGCCCAGATTAATATCCGATACAGTTGTTTTGCCTTTCTGTAGCCGGAGGATATTGCCATGCAAAAGAATATCCTTGTCGCCGGTATTTCCCGCCACGGAAATTTTGTTGAGTGCGATATCATCATAGTTGGCAGAATCCATTTTCGCTGTAAGGTCAAATTTATTCGTCTGCGTGTTGATGTCCGATTTTAAGTCGAGCTCGCTGATGTATTGCAGTTTCGGAACAAATACTTTGAATAATCCGATGTCTGATTTCAGTTTGATATTGGCAACGAGTTGTTGTGGTCTGGCCGCTTTCAGGTCTTTTTCCGTTGGCTTAATCAGTTTGGAATACTTGCTCAGGAATACCTTCATTGACGGTACAATCGTCAACGGATCAAACTGACCGGTGAGATTGGCATTGAACTGGTCCGAGGTGATGACATAATCCTTGATAACGCCGTCATTATTGAGATTGATGGCCACATCTGATAGGGCCAGCATGTCTTTCTTATTTTGTATGATGATATTGCTGAATGTGCCATTGCCGGTCAGGTTGTCGATTTTATTACCCTCACCGTGTACTGCTCCGTTCAGCGAGATAGTCAGCGTATCTTTGGTCAGATTGAGTTTGTGCAATTCCGCATTTTTGATGCTGGTGACAAAGTCGTACTTAGGCAGCGGTCCGTTGAAATCGGCGATACCGCTGAAGTCCACCAGAAAACAACTGTCGTCGAAGAAGGCTTTGCCCGAGAATTTTTTCTTATCCACCTGTCCGTCCACCTTGATGGAATTGAAGACATAGCCATTGAAATAAAAGTCGCGTACGATGCCGCTGATATTGGTCTGTATATCTTTACTGGAAAAGCCTTTCCCGTTTGCTGTAATATCGAGGTCTGCTCTGCCGAACAGTTTGGAGTTGCCCGTGATTTCCGCCAGATTGATATTGTTTCCGCTTACTTTCCCGGAATAATTGCCCGGCTGCCCTTTCGGAAAATTCATCCGGATGTCCATCGCTACACTGCCCAGATTGCCGGTAGTAAGATTTCCTTTGGAAACAAAGTCGTTGGTGAAACCGAAGAAGTCGCCTTTGAACTGTATCGTCCCTGCATTTTTAATCTGTTTCGGCACTTTTACAAAAGGCATCATCTGCTGAATGTCGGATACAGATGTCTGCAGCCGATTGATTTTTAAATCAAATAAGGTCTGTTTGACTTTCGGCAGACCTTTGATATTTCCGGTAATGTCTATCGCGGTATTGTTGCCGCCCTGTACCAGCAATTCCTGCACGCGGATATTGGCCAGGCGACCTTTGATAAATCCTTTCAACGATAGTTTCTGCGGAATGTATTTCTTGACGGATGGTGCAAACAC
>JADLAH010000277.1 GCA_020848315.1 Chitinophagales bacterium
AGACACACGTATGAACCTAAAAGACAGATATTTCGAGTTATGTTATGAAAGACGGATTCATGAATTCGCAAAAATAGACCAATATAAAGGCTGGCCAACAGGAGAGGCAAAGAAGAAATATGAATCCTTGGACTATTTCTATCGGAAAGAACTTGAAATAGAGCAAAATAAATTAAACCAACTAAGGACAAATTTTAAAAGATTTAATGATTTATATTCGAGATACTTTAACGAACAAAGAAAGGAGCTTTTTAAAAGTCATGAAAAATTTATAGAATGGTATGATAAACAAGGAGAATCCTGTAACTATTGTGGATTAACTCAATCTAATCTTCACAAAATTGTTGAATCAAGAAATGGGAATTTAACGCTCAATCAGAAAACTAAAAGGTCGAAAGGTACGTTAGAAATTGAGAAATTAAATCCAAGCCAAGGTTATACCTATGAGAACGCAGTTTTAGCCTGTCCTTTTTGCAATAATGCAAAAAGCAACTTGATTTCTGAAAATGATTGGCGGGATTTTTTTGCACCTGCAATGAGAAATTATTTGAATTCAATTTTGGGCAATGATAACAGGTAAAGAAACAAATACGGTTTATTTTTCTGAGAAACTGCGGTCTGACGAGCGATTTACAAAAACCTGTAACACTTTGACTGCACTAATTGAAAAGCATTCAATAAAATATGGTTTCTTAAAAGCGACAAAAGCAATTTGGTGCAGGGACTATATGCCCATACAAACAGACAAAGGCAAATTTATCCAATTCCGTTATGAACCATCCTATTTAAAGGACGAACCTGAATTTCAATCAGACCCAAAGGAAGTTTACAAAGCGAACAATATAAATCCTCTATTTTCAAGAATTAACCTTGACGGTGGCAACGTTGTAAATTGGTCGGATAGAGCAATTATTACAGACCGAGTTTTTGACGAAAACCCAGACTATTCAAGTAAAGCCAAACTGATTTCGGAAATTGAAAAACTGTTTGAAGTTGAGATTATTGTCATTCCACAAATAAAATCTGATTTAACAGGTCATGCAGATGGGATGGTTCGATTTGTTGACCGAAATACTGTGCTCGGAAATGACCGAGAGAAAGAATACAAATATTGGAAGATTGGAATCAACAAAATCCTAAAAGAAAATGGTATTGACTATATCGATATTCCATTTCTTGAACACAAGGAAAAGAATTACCCTGACCATGCAATTGGTTGTTATATTAATTATTTGGAAGTTGAAAACCTCATTGTAATTCCAATATTTGAGACAGAGAAAAACAGAGACCAAGAAGTTTACGACAAGTTTAGAGTAATATTCCCGGAAAGGAAGATTGAGACCATAAATTACAATAAAATTGGATTTTATGGCGGTCTTTTAAACTGTACGACGTGGACAATAAAGGCGGATAAATGATAAGATAGTTACCTCATCAACTCATTATATCCCCTCTTCAGTCTTACTACCTACTACTTACCTCTCCATCAAAACCGCGCTACATCGCTCTGCGATTGCAGGTATTTCTTTTCTTCTTTTTTCTTCACAATATTCGACAGCATCTTTTTGAAGCCGGGCACGTCTTTCATTTTCGGATTATCACCTTTATTTTTGTAGCGATCGAAGAAATATTTGGTGGACAATACCGCGAATGCCGCGCAGGTATTGTGGTCTAAGCGGTCGCTGAGGTTATTCAGTTTGATGCGCTGCGCACCGGCCGCCTTCATCGACGCGTACGCCACTTCCGAGTTTTTGTAGTTCACCTCGCGGTCGCCCTTGCAATAGCACAGCTGCATCGGCGCTTCCGGCTTCCAGTCGGTCAGGTTGTTTTCCGCCAGTCGCAGTTTGAATGGAAAATCCGGCTGGGTGTTGTACAAATGTACGAGGCTGTCGATCACCACATCTTTCGGCACTTTCGGCATCAGGCTGTCCAGTTCCTCCATCGTGCGGGAATCGTTGTTGCTGAAAAATTTCGGCAGCAGCGTATCAAACGGAGATTTGAAAATGCTGTAGATGTTTTCCGTTTCGATAACGCGGTAGGCTTCCTGATACGACAGTAACAAATATGGCAGATAAAAAGGACGCGGATATTGCTGATACATGTATTTCTCCTGTTCGCCGGTCATGTCGTAGGCACCTGACATTGGCGAAGACGCCGTCACCTGAAAGCGCGGATCATTGAGTTCCTCGAGGTATTTGTGCGCCGCCATCGACGAGTGGCCGCCCTGCGAATAGCCCGTCAGGAAGAGCTGTCCGTTGTGCTGCAACCCGATTTTCTTGTTCAGTTCATCCACGGCATACAGCATATATATAAACGACATCGCCTCCGACCAGGCATGCTGATAGAGGTGGTTGCCCTCTCCTTTTCCGATACCGAAATAATCGGGATAGATGGCGGCATAGCCGTCCGCGGCAAAGCCCAGACAGATGCCCTGCTGCGCGTCGCCGTCCGACACCTCGCGGTGGCGGTGGATCTGCGTGCCGTGGCCGTACATCATATACGGAACCGCCTTGCCGTTTTTAGGCACGTAGTAAATACCGGAACATTGGCGGAAGCTGCTGTCTATCCATTTCGCTTTGTAGATGATTTCATAAATATCCACGTCATTTCTGACGGGCAGAATCGCCTTCGGAATCTTGTGTTTTTTCCATAATTCCGAAATGGACGTTTTGGTGTGTGATTTTACCAGCGTGTAGCTCACGAGGTACTGATTCGGCACCATTTCTTTGATGATATCTTCAGAAAAGGCGTGAAAAGAAGTCCAGAAAACAAGGACAAGGGTTAAGATGCGTGACATGGTGAAAGTTTGCATGAATATATCACCATTTTCAGGGATAACCAAGCAGACTTCCGCAATTAATAAATTTTAACTATTGTCCTTATTCTTCGGTCATATACGGATAAGTGTAGTAGCGCGGCGACAGGTAATTTTCCTTCACGGTGCGCGGCGACACCCAGCGCAGCAGGTTCAGCTTGCTGCCCGCTTTGTCGTTGGTACCCGATTTGCGCGCACCGCCGAATGGCTGCTGTCCGACAACGGCGCCGGTGCATTTATCGTTCACATAGAAATTGCCTGCCGAATTGGTCAGCCTGTTTTTCATGTGTTCAATAACATAAGTATCCTGCGCGATGATGGCACCCGTCAGCGCGTAGTCGGACGTCGTATCGATGAGCTCCAGGGTTTGCTCAAACAGCTCGTCGTCGTACACATAGATGGTGAGCACCGGACCGAAGATTTCTTCCACCATCGTTTGCGAGCGCGGATCTTTGGTCAGAATGACCGTCGGTTCAATGAAATAACCTTCTTTCTTATTGTATCCGCCACCGAACATGATGATATTATTCGGATTTGATTTCGCCTGATCGATGTATCGGGTAATGCGTTTGTAGGCATCTTCGGAAATCACCGCATTCATCATGGTAGAGAAATCCTCCGTGCTGCCCTGACGGAAGTCTTTGAGCGCGGCATACATTTTTTCCCAGGTGACATCCCACAGCGAAGCCGGAATATAGGCGCGCGAACAGGCGGAACATTTCTGTCCCTGGTATTCGAAAGCACCGCGCAGAATGGCTGTTGCGAGTACGTCGGTATCGGCACTCGGATGCGCGACAGTGAAGTCTTTGCCGCCCGTTTCGCCCACAATGCGCGGATAGCTTTTGAAGCGGTCGATGTTTTTGCCGATGGCTTTCCAGATTTCCTGAAACACAAAGGTGGAGCCGGTGAAGTGCACGCCCGCAAAGTCGCGGTGCGACAGAATAATATCGGATGTTTCAATAGGTTCCGTGAAAATCATATTGATAATGCCATCCGGCAATCCCGCTTCGCGGAAGATTTCCATGATGGTCCATGCGGAATAAATCTGATATGGCGAAGGCTTCCAGACAACCACATTGCCCATCATCGCCGGCGCGGCGCACAGATTGGCGGCGATGGCGGTGAAGTTGAAAGGCGTGATCGCGTACACAAATCCTTCGAGCGGGCGGTATTCCACGGAGTTGCGGACGCCATTCACCGATAGCGGTTGGTCGGCATAGATTTCGCTGGCATAGTACACATTGAAACGCAGGAAATCCGCGAACTCGCAGGCCGCGTCAATTTCCGCCTGATATACATTCTTGGATTGTCCGAGCATGGTCGCCGCATTAATGGAAGCGCGGTAGGGACCTGAAATCAGATCGGCGGCTTTGAGGAAGATGGCGGATCGCTCTTCCCACGCCAGTGCCGCCCATTTTTCGCGGGCTTGCAGTGCGGCATCGATGGCCTGCCGTACATGGCCGGCATCGCCTTTGTGGTAGTGTCCGATTTTATGGGACAACTCGTGCGGCGGAAAGATATCCGCCACCTCGTTGGTATATATTTCCTTTCCGCCGATCACCATCGGGATGTTATATACAGTCGATTTGCGAAATTTCAGTTCTTCCTTCAGTGCCAATCGCTCGGGGCTGCCCGGCATATATCCCAGAATGGGTTCATTCTTAGGGGTTTCCATTTTCAATACTTTGTTCGCCATGATAGATTCTTTAGCTGTCAGTAATACTAATACGATGCAAAGTTAGGAAAATAGCGGAACATTGGCAGGCGGAAGCGTGAAAGCATGTTAAAATATCCGCGTGTATAAAAATCAGCAATGTGAATAATCTATCATATTTGATGCAATAAATTCTAAAAAATAATACCTATTTTAGTCGTCGAAAGTGAAATCAAACGCGCTTTCAATGGCTGGAGTCTAGTCACCACCTAAAAAAACAGGGCCTTTCCGAAAAGCCAGATGAGTAGGACCACCACATAAACTATGAAAATGGAAGCACAAAAAGTAGACATGTTTGTCATGACCAACTCCAAGTTTTTTGAGAGCAATCAAATTTACAACATCCGCGAGCGACTGATAGAAACGGATGATTCCAAATGGGCAATTTTGTCTGCTACTCAATTCAAAGATCCTACTACCATCCTGATTGTATCGCTGCTGGCCGGCTCGCTGGGCATCGACCGTTTTATGATTGGTGATACAGGTATCGGCATCGCGAAACTACTGACCTGCGGTGGATTTGGCATCGGCGCCATCATCGACTGGTTCATGATTATGGGTGCGACACGCGCTAAGAATCAGGCTAAACTGGAACAGGTTTTAATCTAATCTTTTGAGAAGAAACCGCTTGTACGGCTTGCTGGCAGTATCCTGCATCGCAGGATATGGCTGGTTGTGGTATCAGCTGCAATACGGGACGGCATCCGGCAGTATCTGTGTATTTAAATACATGACAGGACTGCCCTGCCCTTCCTGCGGTGCCACCAGATCGGTACTATCATTGCTGCATGGCAATTTTATAGCCGCGCTGCGGTGGAATCCGCTCGGCTATCTGTTTGCGGCGATATTGCTGATGGTGCCCGTATGGCTTTTTACAGATGTTGTTTTTAAACGAAGTTCACTGTATCAGGCCGTGCAATATGCGGAAAATATCATAAAACAAAAGAAAACCGCGTTTATTCTTTTACTCATCATTACAGCCAACTGGTTGTGGAATATTTATAAAAACGTATGATATCTGTACAACCTTTTAGTTACGCCCCGAGCGAACACGAAGCGGAAAAAGCTTCCAACAGTTATCTGATGTCGCTGATAGCCGTTATTGCGGGCCTGCCCCTGCCGATTATCAACCTCATCGCGACGCTGATATTTTATATCGGCAACCGAAAAGGCACTTACTTTGTGCGGTGGCATTGTACACAGGCGCTGCTTTCACAGTTTTCCATGCTGTTCATGAACAGCGCAGCTTTCTGGTGGACGGTATCCATACTGTTTCGCAATGAATCCGTGAGCAACCTGTATATCAGTTATATTTTCACTGTCCTGCTGTTTAACCTCACGGAATTTATTGGCACCATTTATACTGCCATTCAGTCAAGGAAAGGCATCCACGTGGAATGGTTCTTTTACGGACGTTTAACTCACTTCATCTGCAAACCATCATGAAAAAAATTGCACTACAGTTTATCCTGCTGACAGGCTTGTTTTTCGCGACCTGGTTCGGACTGAGCCGTATCGACTGGATGAAGTTATTCCGAATTAACAAGGCAACAGCAACCACAGAGAAAAAACTGGGCGACCTGTTCTGGGAATTATACCATCAGGAGCATCGGGAAATAAAATCCAAAAAGATAAAAGCACCGCTGGACAGCATTCTTAACCGCATCTGCGAAGCCAATCATATCGATACGGCAGACATTAAGCTGCACCTGATAGAGAACGCGGAAATCAATGCCTTTGCATTACCTGACAATCATCTGGTCGTACACACGGGACTGATTAATGCCACGGAAAATGAAGAAGAACTGGCGGGCATTATCGGCCACGAGTTAGCACACCTGCAATCGCGCCACGTAATGAAAAAACTGGTGAAGGAAGTAGGCTTATCCGTATTGATTTCCATGACTACGGGCGGCGGCGGCTCTGAAAGCATCAAGGAACTGATTAAATTTCTTTCTTCTACCGCCTACGACAGAACCCTTGAAAAGGAAGCTGATATAAAGGCGGTGGAATATCTCGCGGCAGCGGATATCCGTCCTGAACCATTTGCAGATTTTCTGTTCCGCATGGGCGAAGAAGAGGGCAATGCCGTTCAATATCTTACCTGGGCGAGTACACACCCTGA
>JADLAH010000278.1 GCA_020848315.1 Chitinophagales bacterium
GGCAGCTGAGCACCAATCAGGTTAATCAGTTTGATGGTTTCTTCTTTGGCGGTAGATACCATTTTCCATGCATCCTCGCTCAGATACATCTGTTGTGAAAGATTGTATTCATATTCGGAGCGGATGGTTTTAATCAGTTCGAGTTGCAATTCCGGCACCAGCATATTAGGCTGATACACACGCTGCAACAAACTGAACGGATGAATGCGTTCCAGAAAAATGAGAATGCGTTCGTGTGCCTGCAGACGGAGCGGCAGCGACACCTTGCGCTGTTCAAACAGCAGCGATTTATTCAGTTCGTGCTGACGGCGTTTATTTTCATCGTCAATAAATGTGCGGAGTACGAGATACACACCACCCAACATTACCAGCGAAGGAATGATGTATTTCAACATTTCAAAAAAGTCACTTAAGCCCATAAGTTTGTGTTAATTGTTTGATGCCTAAAATTAGCGTATTTTTTGTTTAGATAATGATAACAACGCAAAGGGAAGGCATTAATTTTAGAAGGATAGGCAAAAATGAACTAACTTTGTCTTACAAACGTTAAAGAAAATATGGAAACGACTACTGCTATGCCGGTGCAACTGAGTGATTCGGCACTGCGCGAAATAAAAGACTTATTGCAAAAAGGCAACTATCCGGCCGATTATGGCTTGCGTCTGGGGGTGAAAGGCGGCGGCTGCGCGGGCTTCAGCTATATTCTGGATTTCGACAAGGCAAATGCGAACGACAAAATGTATGAAGCAGCGGATATTCGCATATTCATCGATCCGGCGCAGGAAATCTATTTATACGGATGTAAAATTGATTTTAAATCCGGACTGGACAACCGCGGATTTATCTTTGAAAACCCGAATGCTACCAGCACCTGCGGCTGTGGCACTTCATTTTCGGCCTAAAAGCCCGTAAAATCAGGTTTTTTGAAGAAAAATTGTACACAGACACCCATTTTTACTAACATTTTCGCCTATTTATTTGGATAATTGGGCAAACAATTTAACTTTGTGCGATAATGTTTTTTTAACTTTTAAATAAAGCAATATGAACAAAGGAGACTTAGTAAAAGTAATTGCCGATGCAGCAGAAATCACCAATGCAAGAGCAAACGACACACTGAATGCAGTATTAGACAGCATTCGCAAATCACTGAAAAAAGGTGACAAAGTAACTTTAATTGGCTTTGGTACTTTCAGTACTTCCAAAAGAGCTAAAAGAGATGGAAGAAACCCATCTACTGGTGCTAAAATCAAAATCCCTGCAAAAACTTTGGTTAAGTTCAAAGCAGGTAAAGAGTTGTCTGACGCTGTCAACAAAAGCAAATAATCCGACACTCCCTAAAAATGTAAAGCCTCAATGTTTCATTGAGGCTTTTTTTATTTTCTTCCGCGAAGCATCAGGGTGCCAGCCGTTCCAAGATCCAGCCGTTTCCGCTTTTTCTGTATTGAATGCGATCGTGCAGACGGCTTTCTCTTCCCTGCCAGAATTCTATCACTTCCGGCGCTACCAGGTAGCCGCCCCAGTTGTCGGGCATCGGAATTTCCTTGTCCGCGAAGGCGCGCTCCACATCTTCAAAGCTATACTCGAGTATACTGCGGCCATCTATTACCTGGCTCTGCTGTGAGATGCGCGCACCAATCTGACTGCCGCGCGGTCTGGTTTTAAAATACGCTTCCGATTCCTGTCTCGAAATCCTGGATGCTATGCCCTGAATATGCACCTGACGTTGCTGCTCGCGCCACCAGAAACACAGCGACACCTTCGGATTATCGGCTATAGCCTTGCCTTTGCGGCTTTCATAATTGGTAAAAAAAACAAAACCACGTTCGTCAAATCCTTTCAGCAATACGGTGCGCACTGTCGGCTGCCCGGCTGCATCTACGGTGGCCAGCGACATCGCATTCGGCTCTATCGACACCCCATCGGAGATTTCATCAAACCAGTTTTTAAATTGCAGGAACGGATCTTTCTCGCAGTTCACTTCGAGTAAAAATGCGGCATCGTAATTCTCGCGCATTTTGTGTACTTCTTTCTTTAGCATATTTAAAATTAGCTTTTTTCTTTATCTTGGGTGGCAACGAACCATTAATTTTATGAAAAATCAACGACCGCAACTGCTCACGCCTGTCTTAGTTTTTTCCAATTTCTTTCCGGTACTGGGCGTTATGCTGTACAACTGGACCATCTTTTCTGTTGTATATATCTATTGGATCGAGATGCTGATTGTGAGCACATTCTCGCTGCTGAAAATTCTGTATGCCCGCGGGGAAGAGATTCCTTTACGCGACAGAGTGAAAATGGGGGTTAAGTTTTTTCTTATCCGAACCGGAATATTTTTTTTCTACCTGAGTTTCATCGTTACTTTTCTGGGTATGATGGTATCCGCAAAAACACCGCACGGCTCCGTGGATGTGGCGCAGACACTGGCGCTCCGACAGGGCTTCATCAAGCTGGCTTTATTTAACTTTATCATCTACAACCTGCTCGAATTCTACTTCCTTTTTATAAAAAATGGATACTACAAGATGGCCGCACCTTCAAAGTTCTATACCTTCTTCAATGCAAGAATGATAGTGGTGCATATTGTAGTGATTGCCGGCACCTTCATTTATCAGTTTCTCGCCGACAAACTGCAAATGAACCATATGACTGTCATGATGATTTGTGTATTGATATTCGCCATCGTGAAGACCATCGCGGATATATTGAGTAAAGCGATGGAAGACCCGATACCGCAGCAGGAAGGCGGTTTCATCTGATTAATCGATATACATGCGGACAAATGCTTCGCAATATATCTTTATATCATCGCGGGTCTGCCGAAATGCCGCGGCTATCGCATCTTCTGTTCCTTTCACTTTGGAGGGATCCGGGAAATTATGGTGAAACATACGGGCTGATGTCGGAAAATAAGGGCATACTTCTTTGGCATGATCACACACAGTAATCACAAAATCAAACGGGATATCGCGGTATTCCAGCACATTATTGGATGTATGTGATGAGATATCTATTCCATCTTCCAGCATATATTTCACCGCGAGGGCATTGATGCCGTGAGTTTCCACACCGGCACTGTAAACATTCGCTTTTCCACCGGCAAAATGCCTGAGATAACCGTGTGCCATCTGACTGCGGCAGCTGTTGCCTGTACACAATACAAGAATATTTTTCATAGCAGATTTTATTTCCAGAAATTTTTGTCGCGCAGATATTTTCCCAGATAGACAATACTCAACATAATGGGAATTTCCCAGAATAGCCCCATCGTCGTTCCCAGCGCTGCAACAGAACCTACGCCGTATGCAGCAATAGCAGTAGCGATGGCAATCTCAAAGTGGCTGGAGGAACCGATGATAACGGTAATGATGGCTTCCTTATATTGCAGTCTGAACAACTTGGTGAGCAGAATATTAATCACCAGA
>JADLAH010000279.1 GCA_020848315.1 Chitinophagales bacterium
CCATGTCATTGGCATCCGCTCCAAAACCAACCTGACGGCGGCAGTATTGGAAAAAGCCAAAAAACTGTTGTGCGTAGGTTGTTTCTGTATCGGCACCAATCAGGTGGACCTGAGAAAGGCAACAGAATTGGGCATTCCGGTGTTCAATTCTCCTTATTCCAACACACGTTCGGTAGCAGAATTAATCATTGCCAACTCCATTATGTTGCTGCGCAATGTACCTAAACTGAGCAAATTCGCACACGAAGGCAACTGGCAGAAAACCGCGAAAGGCAGTTTCGAATTACGCGGAAAAACCATCGGTATCATCGGCTATGGCCATATCGGCACACAGGTTTCTGTAATGGCGGAATCCATGGGCTTAAAGGTAATCTACTACGACGTGGAGCCAAAGTTGCCATTGGGCAACGCTTCTTCCGTAGAAACACTGGAAGCATTGCTGCGTCAGGCAGACATCGTGACATTACACGTTCCGGCTACTCCGGACACTAAAAATATGATTGGCGAAAAGGAATTTGCCATGATGAAAGACGGTGTGATTTTCCAGAATCTGGCACGTGGCACCGTCGTCGATATCGACGCGCTGCGCAAAGCCTATGAAAGCGGCAAAGTAGCAGGCGCCGCGATAGACGTATTCCCGGTAGAACCCAAACAAAACGGCCCGGGCTTCGAGTCGCCGCTGATTGGTCTGGATAATGTGATTCTGACACCGCATGTAGGCGGATCCACACAGGAAGCTCAGGAAAATATCGGAACGGAAGTAGGGCAAAAACTCACCGCATTCATCGACACCGGCTCTACGCTTGGTTCTAAAACGGTGCCTGAATTAAGTCTGCCGTCCCAGAAAAACACCCGCCGCATTTTACATATCCACTCCAATGTACCGGGCGTGCTGAGCGAAATCAACTCCGCTTTGTCAAAACATGAAGTGAACATCACTGCGCAATACCTCAAAACCAACGAAACCATAGGTTATGTGGTGCTGGATGTAGATGCAAATGCGGATCCGGAATTAATGGAAGATCTGAAAAAAGTGAAAAATACCATCAAAGCGAGAATTCTGTACTAACAGATTTCACATATAAACAGAGCGAGGCTGCCAATGGCAGCCTCGCTCTGTTTATTGTTCTACCGGAATTTAATCTACATGATATACCATCACAGGCACTTTGGAGTACAATGCCATCATCTTGGTATTGCTCTTATTGAAAATGCGCTCCAGCAAAGTTTTTTTATGTGTTGACATCACCACCAAATCAATATTGTGATGGTCAAGATATTTATCAATACCCTCTTTTACAGAGTCGGCATCAACGATGGTTAACTTCACCCTGTCGTGTCCGAAAACACGGCCCAGTTGCAGCAATACGTGCTCATTCACCGGTTCATAATGATGTTGTGTGTTGACATTGAGGATACTCACATTATGCGCGCCAATCTGCGAAGCAAATCCGAATACTTTCGTCAGTTCAGGCGTCGCATCTTCCGTCAGCCTGTCGGCATAAACCATCTGATAAATACCATCGAATGAACAATCTGCCGGCACGAGAATAATGGGTGTCTTGGTATTGGACATAACATGTTCCGCGTTACTACCGATGATTTTATTCACCAGACTGCCTGCGCCGGTGGTACCCATCACAATCAAATCTACCGCTGCCTCTTCGGCCAACTCAATAATACTGTCTGTAGCCATTCCCATGCGAATAGTGGATTCCGCAGAAAATCCTTCCGCTTCCAGTTCTCCCACCAGTGCGCTCATTCCTTCGAGCGCGGCCTTTCTCATTTCTTCCATAATCTGCTCCGGCATACTGATATCGGGATAAGCGTAATCAGCAGCACGCACCGCATAAAAGTTGGCGAGATGTATGGTCGCTTTTGTCTTGCGGGCAATCTCTTTAGCCACTTCCACTGCCTTGCGGGCGGTATCGGAAAAGTCTGTAGGAACAAGTATTGTCTTCATGCTGTTTGTTTTCCTAAAGTTACATATTTATCCCGAGAGCCGGAATGACCAATATCATGTCAACTAAAAAAACAACGGGGTCATAAAACAATTCCTTAATCTTGTCGAAATATCAAATCCTGCTGATTTCGTTATCTTTGAAGCCTACAATAAAACATAAAATGATTAATTTAATCTTGTTTGGCCCTCCGGGAAGCGGAAAAGGAACACAGGCCGTAAAACTGGCGGAAGAATTCAACTTACTCCATATTTCAACCGGCGATTTATTCCGTTCTGAGCTGAAAAATGAAACACCACTTGGTCTGGAAGCTAAGAAATACATGGACAAAGGGGAACTCGTTCCGGACGAAGTAACCATCGGAATGTTATCCAACAAACTGGATGAATTTGCCGGAAAAGTGGACGGTTTCATCTTCGACGGTTTCCCGCGCACACAGCCGCAGGCAGAAGCCTTGGACAAACTCCTCGACCTCAAGAATACCGGCATCACAGTGGTACTGGCATTGGAAGTACCGGAAGATGAGATTGTAAGCCGCATCAAAGAACGTGGAAAATCATCGGGCAGAGCAGATGATCTGGACGATAGTATCATCCGTAACCGCTTCAAAGTGTATCTGAAAGAAACGGCGCAAGTGGCCGACCACTATAAAAAATCAGACAAGTTTGTCGCTCTTGATGGCGTTGGCAGCATCGAAGCCATCGCGGAAGCACTGAAAAACGCGGTAAACGAGTATAAATAAACCAGGTATTTCCTGACAAAGCATTAGTGAAACCCGCTTTTACTAATGCTTTTTTATTTTTTGTATCTTTGTAATTCATCCAAGCCTCTTGTTGGCAACAATGTATCTCTTATGGAAGGCAGTAACTTTATAGACTACGTCAAAATTTTTGTCCGTTCCGGCAACGGCGGCTCAGGTTCTGTGCATTTCCGCAGAGAGAAATATGTGCCAAAAGGCGGCCCTGACGGCGGCGACGGTGGTCGCGGTGCACACATCATTCTGCGCGGCAACAAGCAGCTGTGGACATTGCTCCACCTGAAATACCGCAAACACATCCACGCCGACAATGGCAAAGGCGGAGAAGGCGGCATGCGCTCCGGAAAAGCCGGAGAAGACATCATACTGGAAGTGCCACTGGGAACTATCGCCAAAGATGCAGAAACCGGAGAAAAGGAATTTGAAATTCTGGAAGACGGACAAGAGGTTATCTGGCTGCCGGGCGGACGCGGTGGACTCGGCAACAGCAATTTCAAGACTTCCGTGAACCAAACACCGCGCTATGCGCAACCCGGAGAAGAAGGGCAGGAAGGATGGAAAATCCTGGAACTGAAAGTGCTCGCTGACGTGGGACTGGTAGGGTTTCCGAATGCCGGAAAATCTACACTGCTTTCAGTGCTGAGTGCTGCCAAACCGGAAATCGCCAACTATCCGTTTACCACACTGGTACCCAATCTGGGCGTCGTTTCCTATCGCGACAACCGATCCTTCATCATGGCGGATATTCCGGGCATTATCGAAGGTGCTCATGCCGGAAAAGG
>JADLAH010000280.1 GCA_020848315.1 Chitinophagales bacterium
GCGTAATCGGACTCGAATTGGGCTCTGTCTATCAGCGTTTGGGCACACAGGTATCCGTCGTGGAATTTATGGATAAAATCATTCCAACCATGGACGATGACTTAGGCAAGGAATTGCTACGCAGCCTGAAAAAACTGGGCATTAAATTCTATTTATCGCACAAGGTGACCGGCGCCGTCAACAACGGTGATTCGGTAACCGTGACGGCACTGGACAAAAAAGAACAGGAAGTGAAACTGGAGGCAGACTATTGCCTGGTAGCGATTGGCAGACGCGCCTACACGGATGGCTTAGGCCTCGAAAACATCGGCATTACACCCAATCAGCGCGGACAAGTGGAAGTAAATGAACACCTGCAGACTGCTGTACCAAATGTATATGCTCTCGGCGATGTAGTACGCGGGGCGATGCTGGCACACAAAGCAGGAGAAGAAGGCTCATTTGTGGCGGAAGTGATTGCAGGACAAAAACCGCATATCAACTACAACCTGATTCCGGGTGTGGTGTATACCTGGCCGGAAGTGGCAGCGGTGGGACAAACCGAAGCGCAACTCAAAGAACAAGGGATAGCTTATAAAGTGGGTTCCTTCCCGATGCGTGCCTTAGGTCGCTCCCGTGCCAGTATGGATATCGATGGATTGGTGAAAGTGCTGGCGGATGCGAACACCGATGAAATCCTGGGCGTACACATGATTGGTGCGCGCGCGGCAGACATGATTGCAGAGGCTGTGGTGGCCATGGAATTCCGCGCCAGCGCAGAAGACATCGGTCGTATTTCACATGCACATCCGACTTACACGGAAGCCATCAAAGAAGCAGCACTCGCAGCCACGGATAACAGAGCGTTGCACGTGTAGTATAGCGTAATGGATTATGTATTCGGATATACAATATTGCTGAGCCAGCAATCTTACTAAAAATAGTGCCTAATTTACAGGCACTATTTTTTTAGTCAATATATCATCCTGAAATTATGTTATATTCAAATCATGAAAACCCTTAAGAAATCTTACTATTTTCTGATAATACTAACATTTGTATTCATTTGTTCCGGATACAAGAATAGTGAATCTGTGTACATCTGTCTTTCACCAACTGCATATGCCTATCATTTCGATGCGAATTGCAGAGGATTTAAACAATGCACACACGACACCAAAAAAGTATCAATACAGCAGGCAATATCTATGGGTAGAAAAGCCTGTGGGTGGGAAAAATAAATAGCTACTTCACTTTCTCAAAATAAAAACTACCGGCTTTAATCCAGTAAAAATCGGGCTCGGAGAAAGTATGAAAATGCAGCTTAAATGTTGCCTGTAGTACTTGTCTGTCGTCTTCATACTCTTCGTGAGTGGCAAAGATTATATCCGTAATTTCGAAAGGCGGCTTGCTCCAGTGATCCGGAATATGGTAATCTTTCGGCAAGTTGTGTTCAGTGCAGTTCTTCAGATAGATTTCAATCTGATGATCATAACACGGGTCAAACATGGATTCAATGAACAAGGTCTCGCCTTTTGGCTTTTCACTCCTGTTGTCACTCATGGAACGCTTATGTTCGTAATTCCACCAATAGTAAAAACCACAGCCAAAAATCAGCTCATTGAACTTGTTCACCATATATTTCAATTCTCCGTAGCGCTGCATATTACACCCCAAACTGGGTCAGATGATGGTCGATATGTTTGTACATCAGATTATTCCATTCGGCGGCCGTCATAGCCCCAAAGGACGATGATTCTTTTCCTTCAAAATAAGCGGCTCCTTGTTTTACAACACGCTGTATGTATTCCAGCAGGCGGGCTTTTTCCTGTTCAAAATTTTTACTGTCCGCGATGATAAATGAAGGCGCCGTCCCGATATTTTTCTTGTAAGGTTTCTCTCCGGTCACCGTGCTTTTCAGAAAAGTCCGCAGCAACCATTTCACCAAAAAATTATGCTGGTCATTGCGTTCATCAAACACATATTCGTAGGTAACATTGCAGTGCGCCAGCATGCGCGCCACATCCATCTTGCCCCATTTCGGTTGTGTTTGCGGGGTCAGCTGATGGATTCTGTCTATCAGTTGCTGCGCCACTGCCGCATCATATACGTTTGGTAATGCCATCGTTTTTTTTACAAACTTAGTCTTTTTTTTATAATGCCAGCAATCCGTTTTCGCGCAGCGTGTGTATCGGCTTACTGTACCAGAAGAGTTCGAAATCAGCCAATCCGGCCGCCTCATAGGATTGCGCAGCTTGCCTGAAGCTCATCGGTCTTCCGGCACCAATGGCTGCCAACTTCAGCAAATCAATCAGCCATCCGGCGTATTGTTTTTCTGTTTGTATGCTGAAAGTACGCGTTCTATCGTGGAACACGAATTGTGCCATCTCCCACTCCTGGCCTTTTTTCTTTTTGGTATAATAACTTACCTGCGGCAAATGACCAAGCCACAGCAGTCTGGCTTCCGGTTTCAGCACCTGCCATGTATCCATATGAAGTATATTTTCGATGTAATCTGACGGCACTTTGGTGCGTGGCACTTTATGTTCAAACCAATCCTGCAACGGAGTATCAAAACAAATGCCGTGCATATAATTAAACAAAGCCTTCTTCA
>JADLAH010000281.1 GCA_020848315.1 Chitinophagales bacterium
AAAAAAGGCAATCTGAATTTGTTTATGGGTATCGTGATGAAAATTTCCAAAGGAAAAGCCGATCCTAAACTGACGACTGCATTGCTCGAAAAATTATTAAACCAATAAATGGCGACAGCCGATTTGTTATGAAAAAATACTTAATTCCATTTGTCGCGGCGATATTGCTGCTGACAGGCGCCATAGCCTGTAAGTCCTTCAAAGGCTATGAAATACAAGGAACACTGACCAATGCGCCGCAGGCGAAAGTCTATCTCGAAGATATAACCGCGGATATGCCGGTGATTCTGGATACCGCTACTGTTTCGGGTAACTCTTTCAAACTGAAGAATTACGCGGAGAAGGGCATCTACAGAATACGTATTGGAGAAGATGCGCAAAAATCTATTTACGTATATCTGGATGAAAAAACCAAACTCGAAATCACCGCGGATTTTCAGCAATTGCAGCAATATTCGGTAAAAGGAAACAAAGGTTCTGAAAGTATACAACAGCTGATTGCGACATCAGAAAAAAGATTCAAACAGCTGGATGTGAAATACTCCGCGGCACAAACCGCCCCGGCAATACAGAAAGATTCGCTGATGGTGGTCTTTATCAAAGAGAAGAATGATTATGTAGCCTACATTAAAGATTTTGTAGAGAAAGAACCGAATAATGATGTAGCTTGTTTTGCGCTGAATTTATTGGGGCCGATGATGCAGGAAGAAGTGGCCTATCTGGTAGATATCACAGATAAGTTGTACAAAGCAGAACCGTCTTCCAAATTCATCAAAGGCTGGTATGATTCCATGCAGCAATACCGCGAAGCGCTCCTGCAGCAAAATGCCGGAGGACTTGCACTGAATACGGAAGCCCCGAATATCGTGCTGGCAACACCGAGTGGCGATACGATACAACTGAAAGATTTGCGTGGCAAGTATGTATTGCTTGATTTCTGGGCCAGCTGGTGTCAGCCTTGCAGAATGGAAAATCCGAATGTGGTAGCAGTATACCAGAAATACAAAAATCAGGGATTCGATGTGTTTTCCGTTTCGCTGGATGCGAATAAAGAGCAATGGGTAAAGGCGATTGCAAAAGATAAACTGGTCTGGAAAAACCATGGCTGCGACTTCGGTGGCTGGCAGTCGGCACCGGCACAGCGCTATCAGGTGCAAAGCATTCCGAATACATACCTGATTGATAAAAATGGCATTATTATCGCCAAAAATCTGAGAGCGGATGAGCTGGAAAAAAAACTGGCTGAGCTGTTCAGTCAGCCGGCCACAGCTGCGCAATAGGATATTATAATAATTGTGTGATTAATACAGATGGGGGCGCCACGAAGTGGCGCCCCCATTATCTTTTTAATTGCTTTTACTTATTTGCATTCCACACAAGTGGCCAGTGCACTTACTTCTTCCTGAATGGCCATTCCTTTGTCTTCGTTATACCACTTCTGCAAGGCGATTTTCTGTTGCTCAAAATCCTGTCCTGACTCTTTTAATGCAATAAATAATTCCTGACACGCCTGCGGTCTCGGTCCCCAGACTGCGATATCTTTGCCTGCTTCATCACGGATAATCAGTTTTGGAATGGCCTTTCCGCCATTGGTCAGATAACGGTCAATTTCAGAGTCGCTGTCGCGTAGTTGTATCTCCAGTGTAATCAGCGGATTTTCCGCACTCATCTTCTCTATAAATGGTACAATATGTGCCGCGTCACCGCACCACGGTTCTGTAATCAGTATCCATCGCTGCGGACGGTCAATCGTACTCAGTGCTTGTTTCGTGGCGGTGGTCAGACTGCCTTGTTTTATCCAGCGTTTCATGCGGGCATGATTCAACTGTGCATAGTGAAGATAATCTTCCTGATCGTAGGGTGGTGTTTGGGCAGCATGCTGCAACACATGGTCAAAATATTCGAGGTAACTGGTCCAGTTCATTGCATAAAATTTATACAACAAAATTACGGACCAACCGCCACCTTAAACATGACCTATGTTAGGTTTGGTGTGATAAAATCTTTATCCGAGTATTAAACCGACATTAGCATATCAGACAAATGCGTTGTGCCAGACATTCGAGTGTCATGGGGGCATGTCCGATAAATTCACCGTCCATGTCAATGGTGATACGGCGGTCTTCTTTGGCTTGTATGCTTACTTTCTGCAGTCGGTGGTATTGCACTTTAGGATGTATTAGTTTCTCACTGCGCTTTACTTTTCCCAGATTTTTAAAATAATCCATCAGGGTGATGTCACCGATGATGACGATATCAAATTTACCGTCTGTAACAGAGGCTTCCGGCGCAATGCCGAGTCCGTTGCCGAAGAAGCGGCCATTGGCCACTACAAAATTGATGACTTTTCCTTCGTAGTGAAAATCGTCGCCGGTGGCTTCAATATGTACATTTTTGTAGGTCGCCAGACTGGATGTAATGGCCCAGAAATAATTGATATCCGGACCCAGTACGCCAATTTTATGCTGCAGTTTTAAGGCAGTTTCACCGCCCATACCTACATCGGTTATATTCATGTAGAAACGAGTGGCAGGTTGTTCTTTCGTATTGATGAAACTCACCCAACCGATATCCACCATCTGAGATCGGCCGTTTTCAATCAGGTTTTTCAGATAGGAAATCTCTTTGGTGATATGCACGGTTTTGGAAAAGTCGTTTCCGCTGCCAAAAGGCAATACACCCACTTTTATCTGTGCAATTTTCTGCCAGTCATAGTCCGCAGTACCACCATTGTCATTGAGTTTAAAAGCCTGTACAATCCCGTTGATGCCTTCGTTCAGTGTGCCGTCACCACCGCAGATTACGATGTGGTCGAAGCCCTGCGTAATGGCTTCTGTCGCCAGTTGTGTGAGATGACCTGCGGATTGCGAAATGAAAAAAGAAGTCTGCTGATCCCGGAATGTAGCCTGCAGTTGCTGTTGCAATTCCGTGTATTTCCGGGCGTTTCCATTGATTAAAAAGGCGAGTTTCATAGTGTACCGGTTGTAGGTGTGATTAATCCCAGGTATGCATATGTTGCCATTCTTCCTTGTAGGACGCTATGGCTTCCCGGATTTGGTTTTCTGTCCATTGAAATTCTGTCG
>JADLAH010000282.1 GCA_020848315.1 Chitinophagales bacterium
CACGAACCGGCCGGAATGGCATTTTACGGATCTTGCTTGCCTGCAAATCGGCGCCATCGATGTGCCTATTTATCCGACTATCAGCAGCAAAGAATATGAGTTCATCTTTAACCATGCGGAAATAAAGTTTATTTTCCTGTCGGATAAAGTACTGTATCGCAAGATAGAAAGCATTCTGCCGAACGTACCCAGCGTGCAGGGCGTATTTTGTTTTGATGAAAACGACTATGTCACCCACTGGAAAACACTCTTGTCGGACAATACGGAAAGAGATGTGGAAATCAATGCCATCAAAAACAGCATTCAGCCGGATGATCTGGCCACTATCATTTATACATCGGGAACAACCGGCACACCCAAAGGCGTGATGCTATCCCACCACAATATTGTTTCGAATGTCAAAGATTGTCTGCTGGCAGTACCGGTCGGACAGGCAGATATCATTCTGAGTTTTCTGCCACTGAGCCACGTCTTTGAGCGCACGCTCAACTATACCTATTTTGCAGGTGGCGCTTCGGTTTATTTCGCGGACGGCCTGGAAAGCATTTCCGACCATCTGCAGGATATCAGGCCGCACTATTTTGCCACTGTACCGCGACTGCTGGAGCGGGTATATGAAAAACTGATTAAAAAAGGTAAGCAGCTGACGGGTATCAAGAAAGAACTCTTTTTCTGGGCAGTGAAACAGGCTAAAATCAACCCGTTGGGCAGAGAGCGCACTTTCACCGAACATTCCAACCTGCTTGTTGCGGATAAATTTATTTACAGTAAATGGCGGGAAGCGCTGGGCGGCCGCATCAAGGCCATCATCTGCGGTTCGGCTCCGCTGCAGGAAAGGCTGGCGACCATTTTCACAAATGCCGGCATTCCGATTCTGGAAGGCTATGGACTGACGGAATGCTCACCGGTGGTGAGTGTGGTACCATTCCGCAAACAGGATTTCAGGGCCGGATGTGTAGGAAAAGTACTGCACAGCGTTCAGGTGCAGATTGCCGCTGACGGCGAATTGCTGATAAAGGGGCCTAACGTGATGATGGGCTATTATAAAAATCCGGAAGAAACCGCGAAATCCTTCAACAGCGACGGATGGCTGCTGAGCGGCGACATCGGCGAATTTACGGCAGACGGCTTTCTGAAAATCACAGACAGAAAAAAGGAATTATTCAAAACCTCGGGCGGGAAATATGTCGCTCCATCACCGATTGAAAACAAACTCAAGGAATCCAACTATATTGAGCAGGTGGCACTGGTCGGCGATAATGAGAAATATATCTCGGCGCTCATCCTACCCAATTTCGACAACCTGACCGGTTGGGCGGAACAACGAAAACTCGACGCAACTGATAAAACTATCTTAACACAACTTCCTGAAGTAAAACAACTCTACAAAGATATAATTACCAATTTTAATGTTAACTTTGGAAAAGTTGAGCAAATCAAACAATTTGAGTTAATTACGGATGAATGGAACCCTGAAAACGGCCTCCTGACAGCCACTATGAAGCTCAAGAGAAAAGCAATTAAGGAAAAATATCAAAACATTATTGACAAATTTTACTCTAAAAATCTGTAAGTATGCAAGTTAAAAGACTATTTGACGTATTACATTATCAGCAGCAGACACATCCGCAGGCAGTTGCCATTGCGAGCATCAAAGATGGCAACTGGTGGAAAGTGAGCACGGATGAACTCATTAATTTCTCCAATAAACTCAGCCTTGGTTTACTGAAACTGGGCATACAGAAAGGTGATAAGGTAGCGGTCGTAACTTCCGCCAACCGTACAGAATGGAATATCTGCGATCAGGGTATCGGTCAGATTGGCGCTATCAACGTTCCATTATATCCAACCATTTCCGAAGCAGACTATGAATATATCCTGAACCATGCGGAAGCAAAAATCTGTATTGTTTCGGACAGCAAATTATACGACAAGGTTAAAAACCTGAAAACAAGAGTAGCCACCCTGCAGGAAGTATATACTTTCGACCAGGTGGAAGGCGCGAAAAACTACGAGGAAATCATGCAGTTGGGCGAAGGCGGCGATGTGGCACAAATCAAAGCCATCTCAGACACCATCGACCCTAACTCACTGGCTACGCTGATTTACACATCCGGTACCACCGGCACACCTAAAGGCGTTATGCTTTCTCACCACAACATCGTTTCCAACGTACTGACGGTGAGAGCGGAACTGCCTATCACGGCGGGACATACTGCACTGAGCTTCCTGCCTTTGTGCCATATCTTTGAGCGCATGGTAATTTACACTTACCTGTATGCGGGTGCAAACATCTATTATTCCGACATTGACACATTGAAAGATAAATTGGGCACAGTACGTCCGCACTTCTTCACTACGGTTCCGCGTCTGCTCGAGAAAGTATACGAAGGTATCGTGAACAAAGGGCTTGCGCTCACAGGCATTAAGAAGAAACTCTTCTTCTGGGCACTGGAAATGGCGGACAAATACGATTACGACCAGAAACCAAGTTTCCTCTTCAAGATTGCAGACAAACTGATTTTCTCCAAATGGAGAGAAGGTCTGGGTGGCAGAATCATGGGTATCGTAACAGGTTCAGCGGCATGTCCGTTGAAAATGGCGCGCGTATTCTCTGCTGCCGGCATTCCAATCCGTGAAGGATACGGCCTGACGGAAACATCGCCGGTACTCACCTTTAACCGCTTTGTAGAAGGCGGCGCGATGCTAGGCACCGTAGGTATGCCCATCAAAGATGTCGAAATCAAAATTGCGGAAGATGGCGAGATTCTGGCAAAAGGCCCAAATATTATGATGGGTTACTACAAAGAACCGGAAAAAACCAGAGAAGTATTAACGGAAGACGGTTGGTTCAGCACCGGTGACGTGGGTACCTTTGTAACGAACAATGCAGGCAATAAATTCCTGAAAATCACAGACCGCAAGAAAGAATTACTGAAAACATCCGGCGGCAAATATGTGGCACCGGCTCCGATTGAAAGCAAGTTCAGAGAAAATTTCTTCATTGAACAAATCATGGTGATTGGCGAAAGCAAAAAATTCGTATCAGCGCTGATTGTTCCGGCCTATCCGGTACTGGAGCAATTTGCCAACGAAAACGGCATTGCATTCACTTATCGCAACGACCTGATTGCTCATCCGAAAGTGCTGGCCAAATACCAAAGCATTGTGGATGAACTGAATCCTAACTTCAGCCATATCGAGCAAATCAAGAAGTTCAAATTGCTGACTAACGAGTGGACACCGGAAAGCGGCGAATTGACCCCAACCATGAAACTGAAACGCAAAGTCATCAACGAGCGTTATACAAAAGAAATTGAATCAATTTATAACGATTGATTTCATTAAGATAAGAAAATAAACTATTTTTAACGAGCCATTAATTGGCTCGTTTTTTGTTTTGCATAAAAGACCATGAAAGCAACCCGCGTACTAATCCTGTTATTTTTGCTTTGGAACTGGCTTCCGAATGTATCCGCGCAAACCGGAGATTCCATTTCCTATCAGCAGTATAACGACTTGCTGCGTATTATTGAAAACGGAAAACTACGCCGCATCCAGAAACTGATTGACTCTGTGGGAATCGCTGCTCCCGTTCAGGGCGAGGTGATGCTGAAACACAGCGCTATCACCGTCAGCTACAACCCACAGCACCGACAGGCCAACTATGTGGTGCATATACTGCCCAAAGATATCCTGTTCGGCAATTTCACACGCAGCAACGACTTCCGACCCGATCCGCTGCTGAAAATACCTGCTGCCGACTCCGCTGATTACTGGATGAGTGGTTACGACAGAGGGCACCTCGCGCCTTCCGCCGATTTTAAGTGGAGCAAAAAAGCCCTCAGCGAATCCTATCTGTACAGCAATATTTCTCCGCAGCATCCTGCATTCAACCAGGGCGCCTGGAGCAAGCTGGAAATGCTGACGCGTGAATGGGCGATACAGAATCAGGAAATCATCATCATCACCGGTCCGGTGCTGCATGACAGCCTTCCCAAAATACCGCAGGGCTCGAAGCAATTATCTGTTCCTGCTCAGTTTTTCAAGATTGCGCTCGACTATTATCCGCCGGACTATAAAGCGATTGCCTTTCTGTATCCGAATGCCCCCGTACCACTGCGCTTACCGCAGCATGTTGTCAGCATTGACAGCATTGAACAACTGACCGGTATCGACTTTTTCCCGCAACTGGAAGACAGTCTCGAGCAAGCATTGGAACAGCAACATGCGCTGCAAGACTGGGAGCCTGACTATAAAGAAGAAATTTCCGATGAGGAATTGAAGGCGAAATCTTTCGGGAAAGGTAAAATCAATTCCTTTCAGGCTAAAGATTACATCGAGAAAGAAGCCTGTGTATGCGGCAAAGTGGTCAGCACAAAATACCATCAGAATGGCAGCAGCAACCCCACTTATATCAATCTCGACAAGAGATTTCCCGATCAGGTATTCACGCTGATTATCTACGGCAGTGCCCGCAAAAATTTCTCTTACGAACCCGAGACTTATCTGGTCGGAAAAACCGTTTGTGTAAAAGGGAAAGTCGGACAATTCAAAGGCACTCCGCAAATTATCGCCAACAGAGAAAAGGATGTAGAAATTCTCAAAGATTAGCTACTTTTATCCTGCAACAGATTTCTGACTGTTGCTCTTTACAATGAAAACACACCTTTCTTCCATTATTTTATTGCTGATTGCGCTCGTCTGCATTAGTTTTCTGTATAACTATCCGGATATCTGGACGCTGCCTGCGCAGGGCGCACATGTATGGCGGCAATCCGACTGCGTGGCAATGACCCTGAACTACCATCAGTTCGATCTGCCCTTTCTGGAGCCGGCCTGTTATAATCTGCAATCGGATGGTGGCCGTGTAGCCGGTGAGTTTCCGGTCTTTTATTTCATCGCGGCGCAATTTGATAAACCTTTGATGGCACTGCGAGTCATGCATACATTGCTGCTATTCGGCGGGATCATTGCCGTATATTTTATCGCCTTTCATTTTCTGCAAAGAAGACTCTTGTCGCTGTTCTGCAGTATCATCGTATTCACTTCGCCTCTATTGGTTTTTTACGGCAATAATTTCCTGACGGATGTACCCGCACTCTCCGCCGTGTGGATAGGCTGGGCGTTGTTTCTGCCGGGCATACAACGGGAAAAGCCGTTGCTGGTATTCAGCGCGCTGCTCTTTTTTACATTGGGTGCTTTGCTGAAGGCAAGTCAGACGCTTCAATTGGTCATCCTCGCAGCGCTCCTGCTGCATATCGGCACTCAGCGCGCACGGGCAGCACTGGTGCTGATGACGGGCGGCTTCCTGCTAGTGGGCAGTTGGTATATCTTTGCCAGAGAATACAATCAGACGCATCACGACAGCTACTATTTCCTGAGTGTGGCTCCTATCTGGAAATTATCCTTGTACGAAATGGGACTCGGCATCTGGCGGATGGTCATTTCTTTCAGCAAGAATTATTTCTGGCGACCAACTTCGATTGTGTTGCTGCTTTCCTGTTTTTATCTGATTCGCAACTGGAAAAACCTGGATAGCAGACTACGAACGCTCATTACCGGAAGCATAGTGGTGACCCTATTTTACATTCTGGCATTCTATCAGAAAATTATCGGGCACGAATATTACACCGTATTTTTCTTTACGGCCATCTTATTTATAATGATTGGCATTATCAAAGTGTACAACCGGTTTCATGCAGAGAATGTATTTACACACGCGTTTATGTTTCTTTTCATTCTGGCGAATGTATTTTACTGCCGTTCCTATACTGCCGAGAAACTGCAATCCACGCGCATTCATCCGGTGCTCGCCGACAAAGGCATGCAGGATTTTATGGTTCGACATGGCGCGACCTCGGACAAGCACATCCTCAGCATACCGGATGCATCTCCCAATATCACCTTATCTCAGTTGCAACGGAAAGGATACACCAACTTCAATTTCGTGGATAGTTTACTGCAACAGCAGCAGATTGACTTTATCGTTTGCAGCGATACAACAGCAATCGCGCAATGGCAACCTTATCTGAAGGAATACAAAGGAAATTACAACGGTATCTATCTGTACCGCACCAAATAAGATGTTGTGAATGGATTATTTTGGCAATTCACCAATGATGGTGATGCCTCCTTTTACTTTCTGTCCGAGCTGCACATTGATTTTGGTATCTAATGGGAGGAACATATCTACACGTGATCCGAACTTAATGAAACCAAAGTCAGCACCCTGCTCGATAGTATCACCTTCATTCAGGTAATAGACGATACGGCGGGCTACCTTTCCGGCAATCTGACGCACCAGCACATCCACACTACCATTGTCAATGACCAGAGAAGTTCGCTCATTCTCTGTAGATGACTTCGGATGCCATGCCACCAGATATTTTCCGTCGTGGTATTTGGAATATTTTACTTCCCCTGCGATAGGCGCGCGATTTACATGTACGTTTGCCGGACTCATAAATACAGAAACCTGTAAGCGTTTGTCTTCAAAATATTCCGGTTCATAGACTTCTTCTATTACCACCACTTTTCCGTCAGCCGGGCAGATGATTTTGTCATCATCCGTGATGATATTGCGCTTTGGGTTTCTAAAGAAATAGGTAACAAAGGCAAAAATGGAAAAAGTAACGGCAAAAATGAACCAGCTTACGGTTTTGCCTGCATTAAAAATAAAATTAGTGATCAGGTTAATCGCTAAGACGGCGAGAAATGTTCCTAAAACAATTTTCCAACCTTCTTTATGAATATAATGACGCTTCATACTGTTTATTTTTTTACTTAATCCCTTTTTCTTCCATTACAAAAGACCGGGAAATAAGTCGGCCTCAAAAATAAGCATAATAAGTGGTAAACACCAATACAACATTAAAATTACAACCTTCGTTCAATAATTTGTTAACTTAAATGATAAATTGAACACGTTTCAGGGATATTTAACACAGAAAATTCACAAACCAGTGAAATTCAAGCTATTAAACCTAAACTGTTTTACCCTTTACATCAAAGGCATCCCGAAGTCCGTTTCCTAACAGATTGAAAGCCAACACCATGACCATAATACAAATACCCGGAGCCAAAGCCAGAAATGCTTTATCTGGGGTCAGCAAATAAGTTCTGTGGTCGTTGAGCATCGTTCCCCAGCTCGGTGTCGGTGGTTTCACGCCAATGCCCACAAAACTCAAACCGGCCTCAATCAGGATGGCGGACGCAAAATCCGCTGCTGCAATCACCATAATCGGGCCGATGATATTCGGCAGGATGTGTTTCAGGATAATCCGCGGGTTTGCGAATCCCAGTCCGCGCGCCGCCTGCACATATTCCATTTCGCGCACCATCAATACCTGTCCGCGTACAATGCGGGCGACCTCCACCCACATCGACAAGCCGACCGCAATGAAAATAGCGAGGAAAGAATTGATTTTATCTCCGATGGCGAAACGGATGGCCATTGCCAGCAAGATGGTCGGCACCGCCCAGATCACATTAATCAGCCACATGATGACATCATCCACCCATCCGCGGAAGAAACCGGCAATGCTACCCAGAAAAATACCGATGGTGAGGGAAATAAGCACCGCCACCAAACCAACCGACAGGGAAACCCTCACCCCAAACAACAAGCGGCTCAGGATATCCCGGCCGTAGCCATCCGTACCGAGTCTGTATTTTTTGGTCACCAGATTTTCCGCCGTAATTTGTTTCTGGAGTGCCGCGATATCCGCCGTTTTTTTATCACCCGAGAACGTCACAAAGGAAAGTTGTTGTCCGATTAGCTGTACTTCCGGCTCTTCAGCAGACAGTGCATATACCACGTCCGCCAGCGAAAATGTCATTTCCTGCGGCGTACGACCTTCGCCTTTGAAAGCCTGTACCACCATATTTCCCTGTCCATCCATCTTGTAACTGTTGATGGGAATCAGTTGATATGGGTTATCCTGCCCGAAGAATACTTTACTCAGGAAAGAAGGACTGCGTTCGTCGCGGTTCTTGCGAACCAGCAGCATTTGAGTCGTGAATCCAGGATTCACATTCGCGAGTTCCAGTACCTGATCGTCGGCATCCGGTGTTTTATCGGGAGCAATACTCGGCCCGAGAATGGCCAGCAATACCGCTATAATAATGACAAACAGGCTGACGATAGCCGGTTTGTTCTTTTTCAGTCGTTTCCAGGTTTTTCGTAAAGGGGAATCGTGCGCACTCGCCATTCTGCAAAAATTTGGTTAAAGATAAGAAATGGCTGCGATATATTCTGACGCCTCTCTTTTCCTGCTTTCCAACCTGCAATTTGTCGATAACTTCCCCACAAAAATCATACGGTCTGACGTATCTTTGTGCTCCCATGCGAGAGCTATCCGAACTTAATGAAGCGCAGTTTGATGCCGTTACCAATATCCGCGGCCCGGTCATGATTATTGCCGGTCCCGGCTCGGGAAAAACGCGCGTACTGACTTACCGAATCGCCTATCTGATCAGGAACGATATTGATCCGTTTCGCATCATGGCGCTGACCTTTACCAACAAAGCCTCGGCGGAAATGCGGGAACGTATTGCCCATATTGTTGGCAGTGAAGCGAAGAATCTCTACATGGGTACTTTCCACTCTGTGTTCGCACGCATCCTGCGGGCAGAAGCCCATCGCATGGGCTATCCCAACAACTTCACCATCTACGACCCGGACGACGCGAAGAGTTTGCTGAAAACGATTATCAAAGAAGAAGGACTCAACGACAAAATCTACAAACCGAATATTGTTTATTACAGAATCAGCTCCGCAAAAAATGCGCTTTTGGACGCTAAAAAATACCGCGAAAATGCGGAAATGATGGCGGACGATGAGGCCAGTCAGCGGCCGAAAATCGCGGATCTGTATGCCAAATATCAGGAGCGCTGTTTCAAGGCAGGCGCGATGGACTTCGATGATTTACTGCTGAAAATGTATGAACTGCTCATCCGCTTTCCGGATGTTTTATACAAATACCAGCAACGCTTTTCCCATCTGCTGATTGATGAGTTTCAGGATACCAACTACGCGCAATATGAGATTGTGAAAATGCTGGCAGCACAACATGAAAATGTGTGTGTGGTGGGCGACGACGCACAAAGTATTTACGCGTTCCGCGGCGCCACCATCGAAAATATCCTGAATTTTGAACGCGACTATCCGGATTTGAAAGTATTCAAACTGGAACAAAACTACCGTTCCACCGAGCATATTGTTAGTGCGGCCAATGCGATTATCAAACACAACCGCGGACAGTTGCCGAAAGTCATCTGGACAGAAAATACGGGCGGCGAAAAAATCAGGATATACAAAACCGCCAGCGACACCGATGAAGCGCGGATGGTGGCGGATGCCATTTTCGAGCAAAAGATGCGCCATCACCTGCCACACTCTGAGTTCGCCATTCTGTACCGCACCAATGCGCAATCACGTTCGTTTGAGGAAGCTCTGCGCAAACTGAATATTCCATATAAAATCTATGGCGGCCTGTCTTTCTATCAGCGCAAGGAAGTCAAGGATTTTATCGCCTACCTGCGGGTGGTAGTGAATCCAAATGACGAAGAAGCCCTGAAACGCATCATCAACTATCCCGTGCGCGGCATCGGCAGCACCAGCATCGACCGGCTGGTGGTGGCGGCAAACGACCACAACCTGCCGTTGTGGCACGTGGTGGAACATCCTGAAATCATGGAAGACACGCAGACACGTGCCAAGACTTCCATCAAGAATTTCAGCATTATGATTAAAAGTTTCCGTGCTATGCTGGGAACAAAAAATGCCTACGAAATTGCAGCTTACATCGGCAAGCAGACAGGTCTGATAGATGAATTGTTTAAAGACAAAACCGCTGAGGGCATCGCACGCTACGAGAACGTACAGGAGTTGCTGAACGGTATCAAGGAATACACCGTTGCGGAGCCGATTGAATATGCGGAAGATGAAGTAAAACCGGAAAACGACCTGGCGGCCTACCTGCAGCAGATTTCCCTGCTCACGGACATCGACGACGAGAAAGACGACAACAAGGAGAAGGTGAAACTGATGACTATCCATGCAGCAAAAGGACTGGAGTTTGAGAGTGTGTTTGTGGTGGGACTCGAAGAAAATCTGTTTCCGTCGATGATGTCGATGAATACGCGGGAAGAACTGGAAGAAGAACGCCGTTTATTTTATGTAGCGGTCACGCGTTCCAAGAAATTTCTGACATTATCTTATGCGCTGACGCGCTATAAATTCGGACAGTTGAATTATCAGGATCCGAGTCGTTTTATTGAAGAGATAGACGAAAAGAATACCATTTTCTACGGACCAAAGGAAAAGCCGAAGCCGGCAGTGCCGCCACGCGACGAAGACAACAGCAAGTGGTATCTGAGCAAGACTTTTCAGAAGAAAGAATTCTCCCGACCCACCAAGCCTGCAGCCGCACCGCCGCCGCAACAGGCGAAGACACCGCCACCGGCCAACCTGACCAATATACGCAACGCAGCGAGTCAGAGTGCCAGCATCCATTCCGACCTGAAAGATCTGCAGGTGGGCATGCACGTGGTACACGAGAAATTCAATCAGGGAAAAGTGATGCAAATCGAAGGTGCCGGTGAAAACAAGATTGCCACCATCTTCTTTGAAGGCATCGGCAACAAAAAGATTATGCTGAAATTTGCGAAACTGCAGATTGTCGGATAATATTTTACGGCGCAGCCGTCACCAGATTCGGATTCGGTTGTTTCGCAAAACGGAATCCGTTATTGATGGCAAACATCGGATTGAAGACAGCCACAAAAGCCTTCTCATACCAGGTATAACCGTTGTTGGCCATCTTCACACTTGAAAAATGGAATAACTCACCGAGCAGCGAACCCAGTATCGGCGTCACCATCATATCTTGTATACTTGGCTGTTCGATGCCTCCTTCGAGCAGATATTCCCACACCATACTTTGTCCGAAACTGAACAACCCGGCCTGCCAGAACGGCGCGCCCTGCGAACGAAGCGCATTGTAATAATATGCACCCTGATAAGGATGCCCGAGATAATTGATATACCAGTGGTCATCGTCCAGCACAGGTCTTTTGGTGAAAGTCGATTTGTAATTGTCTCTGTAATTTCTGATATCGGATTTTTCCCAGTTGCTGATTTTTCCGGGCAATACAAACAGTAACCCGAGTGTTGTGCTCTGAATACCGAGCACCATGCCTTCCGCCCGGAGGAATTTTCTACCGAAACAGGCTTGCTCATTTCGCAGCCACAATTGATTGGTCATAGTATCACGGTAAGCCGGATACCATTGCCATTTTTTATTTTTTATGATTGCAGGTGCAACGGTATCCTGCACAGTTATCGTATCTGACTGCGCAAATGTATATTGAGCAAATACACACCATACAAATAAGAACAGGATTTTCAGCGATTTCGGGATATACATTTCCAAACAAAGATAATGGATCAGGCGTTCTTTTTAATCCGGAACACCCAGAATCGCTGCAGCATGAAATTAAACCCGACAGACACTACCGCATCTACGAGTAGTCGGCTGATTTTATAGTCCATCCCGTAAAACTCCGTCACGACAGTTGTTCCTATACTTTTGAGCAATACACTACCCAGCACCATGACGGCAAATCTCGGAATCTGTTTGGATTTGGATTCTGCGGAAGCCTCGAATGTCCAATGTCGGTTGATGGTAAAATTGACGATTGCGCCAATAAATCCACTGACAACAATAGAAAAAGAATAATGAAACAACCCTAGTTCCGTGAGCAGAATCATCACACCATAATCGACCATACCGCCGATGAATGCGGAAAGCTGGGCTTTAGCTGCTGTGGTAAGATGCTTTTTCAAAACAAATTAGCTTATTGTTTCAGTTTTCGTTCTTCAATATCTTTCTGGTCGGCCAGTTTCAGTACTTTCAGGGAATCGACCGTATTGATAATTATCAGCAATGCTGAACCAACGATACCGAACCAGAACAGGAAATCCGTGATAAATATTTCGAGGAACAATGACATCCCTAAGAGAATGCGCGTTTCTGTTGGTCCGAGTGGTCCATCCGCGTCAATCAGATAAATGTCAGTGATTTTGTAACGCATCAACGCCAAAATGTAGGCATGTCCGTATGTAGCCATGAACAGGAAAGCGGCATATTGACTATCCGGCAGGTAGAAATGAATGGATAACGCCATCAGACCGGTAGAAATCCAGTCGAGGTTCATATCCAAAATCCAGCCATACCATTTTCTCGGCTGATTGCGATAGTAGGCCATGCGCCCATCGAGTGAGTCGCCCCACCACTGAATGGCAAGCCCCACGCAGGCCAATATCATATAGTATTTATTTTGTACGGCCAGCAAAATGGCCACACAAGTCAGCAAACTACCCATGAAACCAATAGCTGTCAGGACGTTTGGTGTGAAAAAAGGTGGCAATATGCGACAAAAAAATTCAATAACAGCGAATTCGGGCTTATGCAGTATGTTGGTTCTTTTACGGTTCCTTACCCGTTGTACTGCGCTTTCTTCATTATTCATAATACCCTATTGTTTTTGTGGAGCAAAATTACGGTATTTTTGAAAATTTTGCTCCCTGTACATTTCAGATTAACAAACCAAACAATTGAAAATCAATTAATTAACAATTGAAGCTAATGATTTAATTATTGTAACTTAACAAATAAATGCAAAATCACAGAAACACAGTAACTAAAAACAAGTAGGAAAAAGACACACTGCACACAGCTGACTGACACATTTTATACACTACCGACATAAAAAATCCCGGAACGAGTCCGGGATTTTGTCAGTAAAACTTGTTTTATATTAGCTGCCGCACATTTCGCATTCGCCCGGATTTTCCAGACTGCATACTTTCTGCGCCTGCAGAAACTCATCTACGGTCATACCAAATTCTGCTGCTTTTTCTTCGATTGTTTTTTCTTTAATGGCAACAACAGGTTCTGCAAAAATTTCCTGTTGCGCACCGGCTACCTGTTCGTAGATAGGCGCTACTGCAGCCTGTTTTTCCACCGGTTTCTCCACTTCGCCTTCCACTTTCACCTGTTTTGCTTTCGACATATCCACGGTGAATTTGATTGGGTCGACGGCAGGACGGGAACGCAGGTAATACATACCCGTTTTCAATCCTTTTTCCCATGCATAGA
>JADLAH010000283.1 GCA_020848315.1 Chitinophagales bacterium
CCAAGGGCTTTAGCTGCTGCTTTTCCCGCAACTGATTGGCCGCGAAGAACAGACAGGCATTCAGCAGGTGGATGTCCGGCGATTTCGGATCAATGCTGTGGTTGACTTCCGGCAATGCAAAAAATGTTTGCCACGTGTGTTCAGTATACACCTTTCGGGCAAAATAGGAAGTATCCTGCCGGTAGGACTTGAAATCTTTGATATAGCCGTTGCCGCCGGCATATACAGCCAATGGAAATATACAAAGCACAAGCAGCCTGATTTTCATAATGATTATACGAAATAATGATTCAAATATTGTACCATCACAAAAAAAGCCTGACAAAACTGTCAGGCTCATTAATCCGTTTGAAAGGAATTTATTTTTTACAGCAGGCTTTTTTCTCCTGAGCCGGCATGTTGGCACATTCTTTTTTAGATGCACAACATGGTTTGTCGCAGTTTGCAGGATCGCATTTTCCCGGTGTTTCACAGCCGGCAGTTTTGCATGCCGCAGCGTCACAACCTTCTTTCTTGATGCATTTTTTGATGTTTACGGTGTCGCCGTTCGCATCCACAAAAGTAGTATCTACCCAGCAAGAAGCATCATCCGTTTTGCAATCGCTCATCATCTGTTCGCATTTCGCTTTGTCCATGCCGTGGCAGTCAGCACCCGCGCCGGCTTGTCCGCCATCCGCGATGTACGGAGCAATTACCAATGAAACGATAGACATCAGTTTGATGAGGATATTCATAGAAGGACCGGATGTGTCTTTGAACGGGTCACCTACGGTGTCACCGGTAACAGCCGCTTTGTGTGGCTCCGATTTTTTGTAGTAGATTTCTCCGTTGATTTCCACGCCTTTCTCGAAAGATTTTTTGGCGTTATCCCATGCACCACCGGCATTTGACTGGAACATACCCATCAGTACGCCTGATACGGTAACACCGGCCAACAAGCCGCCCAATACTTCAGGACCGAAAATGAAACCCACTACCACAGGTGTCACCAGCGCGATAGCGCCCGGCAGCATCATTTCGCGGATAGAAGCTTCTGTAGAGATAGCCACGCATTTTTCGTATTCCGGTTTTGCTTTGTATTCCATGATACCCGGAATTTCGCGGAACTGACGACGAACTTCATTCACCATATCCATTGCTGCACGACCTACCGCAGAGATAGCGAGTGCAGAGAAGATGAAAGGAATCATACCGCCGACAAACAAGCCCGCTAAAACCGGTGCTTTGTAGATATCGATAGCGGAAATGCCGGATACGCCGACGAATGCCGCGAATAATGCTAAAGAAGTCAATGCTGCAGAAGCAATGGCAAATCCTTTTCCGGTAGCAGCAGTAGTATTACCTACCGCATCCAGGATGTCAGTACGGCCACGCACTTCTTCCGGCAACTGGCTCATTTCCGCGATACCACCCGCGTTGTCAGCAATCGGACCGAACGCGTCGATAGCCAGCTGCATCGCTGTTGTAGCCATCATACCCGCAGCAGCAATAGCCACCCCGTATAATCCGGCGAAATAATAAGAACCATAAATACCGGCAGCCAGTACTAAAATCGGCAGTACGGTACTTTCCATACCGATAGCCAGACCACCGATGATGTTGGTAGCGTGTCCGGTGGAAGACTGACGAACGATAGATAATACCGGACGTTTGCCCATAGCGGTGTAATATTCCGTGATGATAGACATCAGCGCACCTACTATCAGACCTACCATGATGGCAGCAAAAACACCCATTGATGTAAACTCATGACCGCGCAATTCCATTTGCTCCGGCAGAATATATTTTACGAGGAAGAAAGAAGCGATACCTGTCAGGACAATGGATGACCAGTTGCCCAGGTTCAGCGCCGCCTGCACATCTCCTTTGTCGTCTTTTACTTTAACAAAGAAAGTACCAATCCAAGAGAAAACGATACCTACACCTGCAATCACCATTGGTAACAGGATAGGTGCAAATCCGCCGAATTTCTCCGCTACACCGGCAACGGTAGTTGTTTCACGACCTAATACCATAGTAGCCAGTACCGTCGCAACATAAGAACCGAACAAGTCGGCACCCATACCGGCAACGTCACCTACGTTGTCACCCACGTTATCCGCGATGGTGGCCGGGTTGCGCACGTCGTCTTCCGGAATTCCGGCTTCTACTTTACCTACGAGGTCAGCACCTACGTCCGCCGCTTTGGTATAAATACCACCGCCCACACGTGCAAACAGCGCGATAGACTCAGCACCCAGCGAGAAACCGGTCAGTACTTCTATTGCTTTCAGCATTTCATGGCTGTTGGCAGCCGCGCCGTTGGCGAACATGAAATAAAAGAGGATGAACAAACCACCCAGACCGAATACGGCAAGACCGGCAACGCCTAAGCCCATTACCGTACCACCGGTGAAAGATACTTTCAGCGCCTGAGAGAGACTGCTACGTGCCGCTTGCGTGGTACGTACGTTGGCCAATGTAGCCACTTTCATACCCACATATCCTGCAAATGCAGAGAATACGGCACCAATGATGAATGCGATAGCAATCACCGGACTGGAGTCAGCGCCTTTCCAGCCTAAGAAAGCCAGTAAGATGGCGGCAATGATGCCGAAATAAGTCAATATTTTCCATTCAGCTTTTAAGAAAGCGATAGCACCGTCGGCAATATATCCGGCCAATTCCTGCATATTGGCATCTCCGGCGTCTTGTTTTTTAACCCAAGCAAACTTAATAGCTGTGATTATCAAACCAAAAATCCCTAAAAAGGGAACCACGTAAAATAGTTTATCCATAATGTTTTGATTTTTAAAGCGGTTGCCAAATTACGATAAAGTTTAGAATTATTAAAACTTTACCGCAATATGAAATAAAAAAGTCACCCTTTCGGATGACTTTAATGGTATTTTCTGAATAAGAAGGTCTTATTTGTTGCAGGCAGGTTTGGTTTTGGTGCATTTTGCAGCTTCCTCTCCTTTCTTGCAGGCTGCCTTTGTATTGCCTTTAGTGCAACATCCGGCAGGTGTGCCGTCTGCTTTCACTTCGCCGACTTTGGTTACAGCGGAAATGGTGTAGCCGGTTTTTTGTGCCAGCGCTTCAATGGCTTTTTCTGCGGAAATGACTTTCTCGTCAAATTCGATGGTGGCGGTGCCTTTTTCTGCACTTACCGCGCTTACTTCCTGAATGCCGTTAATGGACGTGGCGTTGCTTTTGAATTTTGTTTCACATCCACCGCAGTGCATGCCTTTAACGTTCAGGTTCAGGGTGCCGGCCATGAGAAGACTGCTCACACTGATGGCAGCTAATACGAAAATTGATTTTAATGTGTTCATACAATGAATTTATGGATGTTATTGAAAATGCATTAATCCGATGATTAATGATACATAAAAGAACAGCAAAGATAATGCCACTAAAAATTTATTGCCCTTTTTGAAACCCACGATACCGAGCGGAATACCCAGTAATGCCAGTGTGATTTTAGGGTCTACCCAATGCTGATAGGAGTCTGTCTGAATACGGAATACAATCAGCCATACCCCGAAAGCCAGGAATACGACGGAGAATATCGTTTCGATGATAATAGTTTTTTTCTTAAAGGCCAGAAATGCTTCCTGATTGCCGAGCAGAAACAGAATAGATTTGGCTGTGTAGGAAATCAGAAATAACGCGGCGAAGCCAAAATGCAGGTGTAAAAGTAATTTGAAATCCATGATTGTTTTTTGATGTAGAACAAAGATAGCTACAATCTGTTTTTTTTTTCTAAAAAAAGGTGAATATTAAAATTTTATGTTAAGTTTGCATTAAGACCATGTGCTAGGGAGAACTAAGAGTAAGCCGTAACAACCCTACAATGAAAAGAAAAAATATAAGCCGTATTGTAAGCACTTTGCTTATGTGCGTTTTTATTAAGTATGCTGCTGCACAAGACCCGACTTTTGCGCAGTTTTATCAATTCAGAACCTTTCTGAATCCGGCAGCGACCGGCTCGGAGCGTGGTTTGAATGTTTCCATGATTTACAAGAACCAATGGAACTACGTTCCCGGCGGGTTCAATACCTACGGAATGTCGGTGGATGTACAGTCGGCGCGCCTTTCTTCGGGCATTGGCGTTACCGCTTACCGCGATGTGCAGGCCAAAACCTTACAGACCAATTATGTGTCGGCTTCCTACGCTTATATTGCCCGAATTTCCAAAAGCATTAACCTGCACATCGGCGTGAATGCCGCATTTGTCAATAAATCCCTGGATGAAAGCCGTCTGATTTTTACAGACCAGCTCGACCCGGAAGTGGGCGTCATCGGCGGTTCTGCCACCAATATCGCGCTGCGAAAAGTGAACATGTTTGATCTGGATGCCGGATTGCTCCTGCGGTTCAGGTATGATATCAGAAAAAATCCGGTGCACAACTCACTGGGTTTTGCCGTTCATCACCTCACCCGCCCGGATGAATCTTTCCAGAATATCGACACTAAGATACCGATGCGCTTTACGGTCCACTACGGTGCCATGTTTCCGGTGATGCGCGGAAAATATAAACGCGAAGTAGCCTTCTATCTTTCTCCGGTGTTTAAATTCGATTACATGGAAAAACTACGGGTGTATAATGCCGGTATGTTTGCCACCATCAAACCGGTCTATGCCGGCGTGATGTATCAGCTCAATCAGTTCAGCAACAACAGCACCCAATCCGCCATCTTTACCGGCGGTATTGACTGGGATATGGGCAAGGATAATTTTATGACGCTGAATGTTGGATATAGTTATCAGCTGGATTTTACCGGCGTTACCTCCAAGAGCAGAGGACAGCATGAAGTCACCATGCGCATGAATTTCAATGATGTGGCCATCCGCGGACCGAAGAAAAAGAAAGGAAAAGCCATCGACTGCTATGATTTTCCGGGTAAAAAAGCAGTGAAATTGTTTTAAATTTAAGGAAGATGAAATTACAGAATAAGATATTGCTCATAATAGTCCTGATGCTGACGGTTGCCACCGCCAAGGCACAATGTGGATTTACGGTTTCAGCTTCCAGTGTTTGTGCCGGAGATGAGGTAGTTGTAAAGCTGGATACACCTTATGCAAAATATCACAATATTGTAGTGTACAAAGGTACTTTCCCGTTCGGCAATGTGGCCAATAGTCCGATCGACTACGAAGTAGTGGCACCTTATATGCTGACGGAAAATGAGGTGAGACTTGTCTTCAACGGAGCCTCAACGGCACAGAATTATACCATCGTGCTGACCAGAAGCAATTCCAATCCGAATCCTATATTTCCTTCAGACGCCTGTGGCAATACACGGCAGATAACGGTCAATCCGTCGCCGGATGCCAGCATGTCTGAAACCCGCAATTTCTTGTATTGTTCCGCCTCCGGCAATCAAACGATATCCGTGACAAATACCTCGCGGACAACAGCCCAGAATACCAACTACACGATAGATTGGGGCGATGGCAGTCCTGCATTTAACTCCGCCACTTTTACCAACACCACGCACTCGTATGCGCCCGGCAACTATGTGCTTACCTATACAGTGACAGGCAGTTTTGCCGCGCCGTGCAATAGATCAGTTAAAAAAATTCCTGTTGTCATCGGGGCTACAGCGCCTAATTACGGGATCAACTCCGCACCCACCAGCTTGTGTGCGCCGGCACTGTATGAACAAAATATCAATACGGCAGTAACCGCACTGAACTCTCCGGATACTTATTACAAATATTATGTCAACGGAGAGTTGGTAGCCACCTATTCACAGGCTACTTTGCCCAATAAATTCACATATCTGTTGGACAAAGGAAGTTGCGATTTGGCTTCTACCTGTAATGGCCAGTCAAATGTATACAGCATTCTCGTGAAGGCGCAGAACCAATGTAACGTCAATCCGATTTCCAACTGTATCGCGGTGAAGGATTCCCTCCGGCCGATTATTTTTGGCAAAGACACCGTTTGTGTAAATCTCCGCGAAAACTTCATCAATAGTGATCCGAGAAGCAAAGTATACAAAGTGAGTGGTTGTGAAAAAGCACCGCAAACATGGTATATCACCCCAAATACCGGATTTACCGTGACCAACTCCAATATGAACGGCACTTTGGGCAAACAAGATTTACAAGTTACATTCACCCAAAAAGGTACTTACACCATTCGCCTGTATGCGGAAGGTGATTGTAATAATGAAGACACTACTTTTAAAGTGGTGGTGACAGACCAGGTGGATGCAAATGCCACTTTCCCATCCAGCAGTTGTATTCCTGCCAGCGGATTCCTGGATATACCATTTACCAATACTTCCACAGATCCTGCGGATATACGATTTTATTCATGGTCGGTGAGTCCGGCTCTGGGTACGTCTTTCATCGCTGGTAGTGCCACTTCCAAGGATGTTACCATCCGGTTTACCCGTTCCGGAAATTACAGTGTTACACTCACGGCAACCGGCGGATGTAATTCAGATGTGTGGACCGGCAATGTAGTGATAAAAGGCAAACCGGCAATCGATACCATTACTATTCCGGAGGCCTGTTCTGTGCCGCACACGCTGTTCCCTAGAAATTATTTTACCTATACCAATGGCGGTGACGCGGGTGCTACATTCAACTGGACTTTCCCGGGTGCTACACCGGCATCTTCCAGCAATGAATTGCCTGGCTCTGTCGTATATAATACACCTCAAACCTATCTGGTCACGCTTACCATCAGTGCGCAATGCGGAGATTCGACGCTCTCTAATGTTATAAAAATCAATAGTTTTCCGAAGCCCGATGCCGGACCGGATATATCTGTCTGTAAAACAGCGGCTCCGATTACATTGTCTGCCACACCTCCGGGTGGAGAATGGCGGGGAAATGGTATCACCAATGCTCCCACCGGTGTTTTTAATCCATCGCTTGTAGCGGCAGGTCCGCACAATATCGTTTATGTATTGAATCCTGCCGGACTATGTCCGACTTACGATACGGTCAGTATCAACGTGCTGGAGATCAACGGCCTCACGGGCGGACCGGAACAGACGGTTTGTAAGTCGACGCAGCCGCTGACGTTAATCAGCAATCCGTCTTTTCCGGGTGGAACCTGGTTTGGTCAGGGTGTTGTCAATGGTGTTACAGGAATATTTGATCCGGTTGGATTAGCGCCGGGCGATTATCAGGTAGGCTATGTTTACAGCGACAACAGCGGCGCCTGCAGCGATACCGCATTCAAGAAAGTGATAGTACTGGACAGTGTTTTCATTGGTCCGCCACCGACACTTTGTGCCGGACAGCCCTTTGATTTCGGAACCATCAGCGGCAATATCGCGGTGGCTACCTGGAAATTCGGAGACGGCTCGCCGGACGCAATAGTAGTGAATCCGATAAAAAGCTACGCGAATCCCGGAACCTATACTGTCACGTTGATTGCAGAAACACCGGACAGATGTAAAGACACGATCCGTTTCCCGGTGACAGTAGTCCGAAATGAAGATTTATCATTCCTGGTGGATCAGGATAGTTCCTGTACGGGAAATAATTTTACGTTCACCTTCCCGGCGACACATAAACCTACCACCAATTATATCTGGGATTTCGGGTTGTCCACCGTGCAGGCAAACGCACCTAATACACAAGTATATTCTTTTCCTAAACCACTGCTCGCAGATACTACCTACATCATCACCCTTCGCGCGGATTATTCCTGCGGAGCGGTGTATTACAAAGATTCCGTGAAAGTCAAAGCATCTCCGAAAGCCGACTTCACCGTACAGCCTATTGGTTGTTCACCGCTGAAACCGATTCTGTATAATGGTTCATATGGCAATCCAACCAGCTATTTCTGGGATTTTGGCAACGGACAAACTACCATCCAGGCCAACCCGGTCGCGCCGACATATACCAACAACACGCGCAGAGATACTGTGTTTACGATACGACTCAAGGTTTCCAATTCCTGCGGCAGCGACAGTATGCAGAAAACAGTTACGGTGAAAGCCAACAATGTGGAGACGGATATTTTTTCCGGCACTACCCGTGGCTGTCAGCCGCTCACCGTTGATTTCTATAATGTGTCTACGCCGGGAACATCGCTGACCTGGGATTTCGGAGATGGCAATGTTTCCTATGTGGATCAGCCGGTGCATACCTTCCAGAACGCGGGTGTATTTAATGTAAAACTCCTGGCGGAAGGTTCCTGCGGCCGCGACTCGGCATTTACTACCATTACGGTATCGCCGACGCCGAAAGTCAATTTCACGGTGTCCAATGCGTGCGCAAATATTGCTACGCAATTTCTGAATCAAACCACCAGTGCGAACAGCTACAGCTGGTCGTTCGGAGATGGCACCCGTTCCAGTCTGATTAATCCGACACATACCTACTCGGAAGTGGGCAGCTATGTAGTGAAATTAGTAGCAGGTAACAGCAGTGGCTGTCTCGATTCACTGGAAAGACCGATTGGTGTTTTCCCGAAACCGAAAGCGGCATTTACCGTAGAAAATCCGGGTGTCTGTGAGCAGCAACCTACCATATTAATCAACAATACCGTAGATGGTGCGGAATATACCTGGTATTTCGGTAATGGCGATGTGGCCAACGTGCCGCTGCCGGCTTATACCTATCAGCAAGCGGGCACTTACACCATCACATTGGTGGCCAGAAACGGTTCCTGCTCTGACAGTATCGTGCGACCGGCTGTAGTGCAGATATATCCTAAGCCGATAGCCGACTTTATCTATTCGGTCAGTTCGCTTGGTTTTGACGCGCCGGTGGAATTTACCAACACGACGGTCAATGGCAATTTCTATATCTGGTCTTTCGGGGACAGCGACACTTCCAGAGAGCGCGATCCGGTGCATCAGTATGATGGCGTCGGGCCTTACAGGGTGACTTTATACGCGGAAAGCAACCGAGGCTGTAAAGACACGGTATCCAAGGCGATTGGCGTGGATTATGAAGGAACGCTGTACGTACCGAATGTCTTCTCGCCGGAAGTAGGCGTGGGCGAATCCGCTATTTTCAAACCGAAAGGATTGAGTTTAAAAGAATATCAGCTGCAGATTTTCTCCACTTACGGGCAGTTACTGTTTGAGTCTACCGCCCTCGAAAACGGGCAGCCAGCGGAAGGTTGGGACGGACGATACAAAGGCACCATACTCCCGCAGGATGTGTATGTATGGAAAATACGCGCTATTTTCTATAACGGAAAAGCCTGGGAAGGAGTGACAGATGAGAAAACCTGTAAAAAATCAGTGATGGGAGCCGTATTGCTGTTAAGATAAACAAGATATTTAACAGTTAGTAACCTATAAGTTATAGTTTAAATTTATAACTTCGTTCCCATTATTATGACATATCAGGAAAATTTAATTTACGATGTAGGCTTTCACAAAGGCGAAGACACCCGTGTATACCTGAGAGAAGGGTTTCGGGTGGTAGCCATTGAGGCCAATCCTTTACTGGCGGAAGAAGGTAAAAAACTATTTGCAAAGGAAATACAGGACGGCCGTCTGACCTTACTGAATATCGGAGTCGGGAATGAGTTCGGAGAACTGGATTTCTGGGTGAATGATTATCTCACGGAGTGGAGTTCTTTTGATAAAAGCGCAGGCTGCAGAAGCGGGTCAGCTTGCCATTCCGTGAAGGTGAAATGCATACCATTAACGGAAGTATTCAAAGAATACGGCGTGCCTTTTTATTTTAAAGTGGATATTGAAGGGTATGACATCTATTGCCTGCAGCAGATAGATCCTGCCTGTAAGCCTAAATATCTTTCTACGGAAGCTTGGAGTGTGGAATGGCTGCGATTATTGCATGAAAAAGGATATACAAAATTCAAAATCATCAATCAGGTAGATGGGTTTCACCCCATAGATATTGCGCGGGAGCGTTCGAAAATACGATATATACGCAACCGCTTTTATCGTTATTTTATGAAAAACAGAAAAGACGTGCCGTACGTTTTTGGCAGCAGCGGTCCGTTTGCGGAGCAGACAGAAGGACCATGGCTTGACTTCAAAACCGCAGAAGATTTGTTTTGTCAGTTTAAAGAAAATGGTACGGGAAAACCAATCAATCCATTGAGCTGGTTTGATTTTCATGCTACTTATTAAATAAAAAAAACCGCAGTTTACTGCGGTTTTTGTGACTATGTTGCGTTAGCCCGTCAAGGGTATATGTTAGTAGACCATTTTGCTCAGGCTGGTAATGATGCTGGCGAGGCGGATGGCATCCCATACGCGCTGCTCGCTGCTGCCGGCGTGCAATACGGATTGCTCGTGGCTTTTCACACACATTTCGCAACCGTTTACGGCACTTACCGCTAAACTTACCAGTTCAAAAAATTCTTTTCCCAATACAGGGTTCATCATAATGTTCATACGCAGTTTTGCCGGCGCATTGTTGTAGAATTCCTTATCTACAAAATGACGGAAACGGTAGAATACGTTATTGGCCGCGAGCAGAGAGGCACAGGCCTGTGCTTCCGCGATTTCCGCGTCGCTGGCTTCATTTTCCTTGGCTTTTGCCGTAAATGCCGCCTGCAATACGGTATTGTTATTGTTGGTAGCTATTGCCAGTGCCAGCAGGTAGCTTTCCTTGGCGGAAAGGCTTTCGCTGGTCAATACGCTTTTCACATTCAGTTTCAGGTCGCGAAGGTATTTGGAATCCGCGGCACCCAGCTGTTCCAGTGTGGCAGTCGTATAGCCCGGCTGTACACCCAGGTCAGCCATCAGTTCTTGAATTGTCTCGTGCATGGTTTGGAGATTTTAGATGATTAGAACCAAGAACCAAGACGATACTGTCCTGGCTCCTGACTCTTTTATCATGATTCTTATGACAAGGTAGCTTGTCCTTTTTCCCAGTTACATGGGCATAATTCGTCTGTTTGGAGCGCATCCAGTACGCGGATAACTTCTTTTACATTACGGCCTACAGACAGGTCGTTTACACTCACCCAACGGATGATGCCTTGCGGATCAACGATGAAAGTAGCACGGTAGCATACTTCTTCGCCTTTTGTCAGGATACCCAGTTCGCGGGAAAGAGATTTGGAAGTATCTGCCAGCATCGGGTAGCTCAGACCACGTAAGTCATCGTGGTGAACTCTCCATGCGTGGTGTACGAATTCAGAGTCGGTAGAACCACCGATTAATACAGCATCTCTGTCTTTGAAGTCGCCGTTGTGTTTGCCAAATTCAGCGATTTCTGTAGGGCAAACGAAAGTAAAATCTTTCGGCCAGAAGAAAATCACCATCCATTTACCGTCTTTGGTGTGGATGTCGTTGGTGATTGTTTCAAATTCTTTGCCTTTTTCCAGGCTCACTACTGCTGTTTTTTCGAATGCAGGAAACTTTTGTCCTACTGTTGCTAATCCCATTGTTCAAATAATTTAGAGGTTATAAATAATTAGTTTGTTTTAATTTTTCAACCAGGCGGAATACATCCAGATTTCCTTTTCCTGCTGGGTGATGAAATCCGTGAGCAATGTCAGTGTGCCTTCATCGCCCAATGCATCGGCCTGTATTAATATAGAACGTTCAATTTGTATAATAGTTCCCAGACTGTCAATAATCAATTGTACGGAAGCCGTACCGTCCGTGATGTTTTTGCCTTCTTTGATGGAAGCCTTTTTCAGGTAGTCGGAGAAGGTGTGCAGCGGCGTAAAACCGAGCGTCAGGATGCGTTCTGCCACCGCGTCTATCTTGAGTTGCAGGTCGTTGTAGATTTCCTCAAATTTCACGTGCAGTTCGAAGAAATGCTTTCCCTTGATATTCCAGTGCAGGCCGCGGGTATTCTGATAATATACCTGAAAATTGGCCAGCAGTATATTGAGTTGCTCTGCCAGTGCCTCCGATTTTTTGATATCGAGGCCAATTGCAGAGATATTTTTACTTTTTGTCATGACTTTTTTGTTTTGTGATACAAATATACGACACTTGATTTAATAAGTAAAATCAATTAAATTTATCGTTTGATAACGAAAAACTATTATCACACAAAATTACAAAATTTTGATATGAACATCACCCTCACGCAGCTGGAATATTTACTGGCCATAGATACTTACCGCCATTTTGCCAAGGCCGCCGATGCTTGTCTGGTGACGCAGCCCACCCTAAGTATGCAGCTGAAAAAGCTGGAAGAGGAGCTGGGTGTCGATATTTTTGACCGCAGCAAACAGCCTATTATTCCCACAGATGCCGGCGTGAAAATTATAGAACAAGCGCGGATGGTATTGCGCGAAGCCAAAAAAATTGAGCACCTCGCGCGCCATTTCGACGATACGTATGAAGGCAGCCTCACCATCGGCATCATTCCGACGCTGGCGTCTTATCTGCTGCCGTATTTTCTGGGTGATTTTCTGAAAAAATACAGCAAAGTGAAGTTGGTGATAGAGGAACTGAAGACCGAAGAAATCATCATGAAACTGAATAAAGACGAGATTGATGTTGGCATTCTCGCCACGCCGCTGCATGAAACATCGCTGGTGGAGGAACCCTTGTTTTACGAAGAAATAAAAGTGTACGCTCATTATGGCCATCCGCTGCTGAAAAAAAAACAACTGGAGCATACCGACATCCTGCGCGAAGACATGTGGATGTTGTCGAAAGGCAATTGTTTCCGCAATCAGGTGATAAATATCTGCGCCAATCCGATTAAGAAAGACGAGCAACTGAAATACGAAACCGGCTCTATCGAAACGCTGAAGAAAATGGTGGAGATGGAAGGCGGTTTTACTTTGCTGCCGGAACTAGCAGTGCTGGAGTTGCCGGCAAAAAAAATGAATCAGGTGGTGGATTTTAAAAAACCCAAGCCCCTGCGTGAAATCAGCATGGTGTATGCACGCAGCATTTCCAAAAAGAAACTCATGGAGGTTTTGAAAAAACAGATTATGGCCTCTTTGCCGGAGGAATTGCTGAACAGAAAACGCGGCAGCGTGGTGGAGTGGAAGTGATTATGCGATCTCGTTCAGTTCTTTCAGACAGTCTTTCAGCTTTTCCAGATGCTGTCCGTACAGTTTGCGGATATACCATTTCATCACCGGATAGGAGAGCAGTGTCAGCAGTAGGGAAAACAACAGCATATAAGACAAGATGCCGTAGTTGAATGTGTCGAAATACAGCAGGAATCCGAGGGCTTTCAGCTGATATAGTATGGCGAATGCCGAAAGGAATCCGGTAACAGGCGTGAGGAAAATGCTTCCCCAGAAATAAATTTTCAGGTATTTTTCCAGTTGCGCAATCATCATTTCGAGGTGACTTTTCATGGAAGCGCTGTACGAATAGAATTTTTTCAGTTCGCGGTATTTCTTGATGTAATAGAACAGATACGGAATAAAGATGAGGCCGATGACAAGGAGGCAAACGATGCTGACTTCGCGGGCGTGAAAATAAAAGGGCACACAGGCAATCAGCAGCAGACAAATCATGAAGACACCGATTTCAATACGCAGGTTTTGTAACAGGCGATCAATGATATTCGCAGATTTTGCTTTCAGTAGGGTTTTAATTTCCTCACTATTCACCTGTTGCCGGTGTACGGAGGAATCAATATTGTCCTTCCAGAGATGCTTCAGTTCTTCTAAATCTATCATGGACGTACATTTAAAATGGTTCTCAATTTTTCTTTAATCCTGTTCATCTTCACGGCCACGTAATTGGCGGTAATGCCCGTTATTTCAGCGATTTCATCATAGGGTTTATCTTCCAGATACAGCAATACGATGGATTTTTCCACATCCGACAGATGTTCTATGGCCTTGTAGAGTTGTTGCAATCCTACTTCCGGATTTTCTTCCTGTCTGTCTTCGAGTTGGAATGCGATAGCGTCGATTCCGGTCGTTTGTATTTTCTTTTTGCGCAGTCCCGAGATAGCCGTATTCAGGGCAATCCTGTACATCCAGGTGCTGATTTTTGATTCCTGTCTGAACCCGGGAAATGCTTTCCAAAGTTGCAGCACAATTTCCTGAAATAAATCGTGGTGGTCTTCCTGACCGGAACAGTACATCCTGCATACTTTGTGTATGATGCCCTGATGCTGATTGATAGTCTGAATAAATAGTTGTTCCGTGTTCACTGCTACCACATTGTATAGGTCTGCAAAAGTGCAAATATATTACACATTTCCCCGATTCTTTCTTTTTTCTGATTTGCGCCGGAGCACTTCGTGTATAGTACAACACGGCCAAGGAAAACCCTGAGTTTTCAGATGGGCGGTTTCACCTGAAGATAATGGCCGCGAATAGATGGAATTTTACATCATCAAAATTATTCAACACCACAAAAAATAAACACCATGAAAACAATCAGCACTATCCTCGCATTTTTTATCGCCATCGTATTATCAGGCAACGTCGCATTCGGTCAAACCAAAACCATGACCGAAAATCAATTCCAGTTACACGTACAAAAAATAGACAGCAGCCTGGTAGGTACCTGGGAAAAAATGTGGACACCGCAACAGGCCGCGGAAATGCAGTTCTGCCAGTTTAATGAAGACGGCACCTACATTTCTTTCAAACGGGAGGACGCAGATAACTATGTGGTGACAGGAAAAGGAAAATGGGAAACAGAGAATGGTACCATCAACATCATTCACGGAGCGGAAAAAGGACCGGGTGTTTCCTACGAAAGCAATGGCAGCATGCTCATTTTCGGACAAGGCATCTCTTATGCAAAATCCGCGCTGATGTATGTAGAAAAATAACTAAGGAAAACCCTGAGTTTTTAGTATCCATGAAAGCCCTGAAGATAAAACACTTCCACAATCGGAACTTTACACTATCAAATAAAACAATTACAAACAATAAAACAACCACCACCATGAAAGCAATCACCACCCTCGCAATTTTAGTAATGATGACTATCAGCAGCGCATTCGCACAAAGCAAAAAAATCGACAAAAGCATCGTAGGCACCTGGATGCACCAGGATATGATAGCCA
>JADLAH010000284.1 GCA_020848315.1 Chitinophagales bacterium
AGAATGGAACGCGACGGTGATGCCACCGACCGGCTGATTATTGATTTTATCAATAAACCGCGCCGACTGCTGGCCACCATACTGCTCGCGATCACGTTATTTAGTTTAAGTATTGTACTCTTGTTTGAGTCGCTGATAGAACTCAGCATCCGCGAGGAATTCCTCAGAACTTATCCCACGATAGAGTTCCTTTTTAAAGTGTCCTTTGAAACATTCATTATCGTATTGTTTGCGGAAGTAATTCCCAAAATCTATGCATCCCAGCACAATATCAAGGTGGCGCGAATGCTGATTAAACCGATACAGTTTTTCAGTACGCTCTTCTCACCATTTGCAAAAATGCTGATGGCAACATCCAATTTCTTTGAAAAAAGACTGGAAAAGGCAAACAAAGGCGTCAGTGCCAAAGATATCGATCAGGCCATTGACATTACCACTTCGCAGGATAATACCGACACCGAACGCAACGACACCCGCATCCTGAAAGGTATTGTCAAATTCGGGAATATCACGGTATCGCAGATCATGCACTCGCGCATGGAAATGGTGGCTGTAGACCACGATGCCACATTTCCTGAATTGCTGCATATCGTCCGCGAATCCGGCTATTCGCGCATTCCTGTGTATGAAGACGACATTGACAAGATTATCGGCGTCCTGTATGTAAAGGATTTGCTGAAATACATAGATGCCGCGGATGATTTCCGTTGGTTGGATTTGATTAAGCCGGCTTTCTTTGTGCCGGAAAACAAAAAAATTGACGACCTGCTCGAAGATTTTCAGACCAAACGTGTGCACATGGCCATTGTGGTGGATGAATACGGCGGCAGCTCGGGAATTGTAACTCTCGAAGACGTGTTGGAAGAAGTCATTGGAGATATCAAAGACGAATTTGATGACGCCAGCGAAATTGATTACAAGAAAATCGACAATCACAATTTTATCTTTGAAGGCCGTACCGCCCTGAATGATGTCTGCAAAGTACTCGAAATACCTGCCGACGCGTTCGATGAAGTGCGCGGAGACGCGGACTCTCTCGCGGGACTCATTCTCGAGATGACTGCGGAAATTCCGGTGGAGGGCGACGAGCTTAAATTTGAAAATTATACATTCCTGATACTGGAAGCAGATAAAACCAGGATTATCCGGGTGAAAGTGACGATAGGAAATTAAGATGGATGCAATAAAGAAAGACATGAAAGGCATAAAAAATATTACGGGCAAAATAGTTGTGTTCTTCACCGCGGTGTTGCTGCTGGCGGCATGTAAGGAAAATTATATGCCGAAGAGAACCGGTTATTTCCGCATTGACTTTCCTGCGGAGCGCACTTTCCTGCGGTATGAACAGCCTTCCTGTCCTTTCACTTTTGAATATCCTTCCTATGGTGTACTGCAGAAGGAAGCCGAAAATCAGGATGAGCTGACCAATCATCCGTGCTGGTTCAACGTCGCATTCCCGGAATATAAAGGCAAAATCTACCTCAGCTACACCGCCATAGATGCCAACAATACACTCGATAAACTGGTGCGCGACAGCTACAAACTGACATTCAAACATACCGTGAAAGCAGATTATATTGACGAGACCGTAATACAGGGAAAAAATCCCGGTGTCTCAGGAATTATGTATGATGTGGGCGGCAATGCGGCCAGCGGTGTGCAGTTTTATGTCACCGACAGCAGCCGCCATTTCCTCAGAGGTTCGCTCTATTTCTTCGCGCCGCCGAATGCCGACTCCATCGCGCCGGCGGTAGCCTATTTCCGCAAGGATGTGGAACATATCATCGAAACATTGCAGTGGAAATAATTAATTTCTCAGTTAGATGAAATTATCTATATTTGTTTAATGAGATATCATAACTTACTATGCGCAATATTTTTTGCGCTTTGTGTTGTGCAATTAAATGCACAACATACTCTGACCATTTCTGCTAATAATACGACCCGGGTAGATAAAAACTACACAATAGCAAAATCGTACTTTCAGGCAGAAAATACAATATTGGACAAGGAAGCACGAAAGGCTAAGAGACTGAAGATTACCGGACTTGTTTTCACTGGTTTAGGTGCAGCAGGAATACTTACTACCACACCTTTCGTGGTAATCTATAAAAGAGTAGATGGTAAGTCGCAGTCATTCGGAGATGTAGCCGCGGCTGTTGTAGGTTCCTGCGGATATATTCCTAGCCTAGCTTGTTTGTCCGTTGGAATTCCACTAACTATCACAGGGTATAAAAAGTCTAAAAAACAGGCAATTGTCCATTCTGGATTGTAACAGAAGTAATCTATTCAGTGTGGCAGAATTCTCTGGCTTTTCCCGGTAACTGATGTAGGATCTGATACAATCTTACCGCTGACTGGATTGCAAAATTGACAGATAAATCATTTGCTTTTTTATCTTTGTTGTCATGCAAACAGCTTCCGGCAACAAATCATTTCTGTCCACTCCGATTGAATACCTGAAAGGTGTCGGTCCGGAGCGTGCCGATGTGCTGAAAAAGGAAGCCGGCATTTTCACCTTCGGCGATTTGCTGAAACTCTATCCGTACCGCTACATTGACCGCACTCAGTTTTATTCCACCCAGCATATTGACAATACGCAAACGTATATTCAGCTGAAAGGGAAGCTGCGCGACATCCGCGAAATCGGGGAAGGCCGCGGCAGAAGGCTGACAGCGGTTTTTTACGATGATGACGGTGCCATTGAACTCGTGTGGTTTCAGGGTGTCAAATGGCTCGTAAAAGCCCTCAATACCAAGGAAACCTATGTGCTGTACGGCAAGCCGTCGTGGTTCAATGGCAAACTCAATATCACGCATCCGGAACTGGAACCGTGCAACGATAATCGTGGCCCGACAGATGGCGGCACCTTTCGGGCTCTGTACAACACCTCGGAAAAAATGAAGACGAAAGGCCTCGACAGCAAAGGCATTTCGAAGCTGATGCAGAATTTGCTGCTACAACTCAAGCCGGAGCATATTTTCGAAAATCTGCCGCCGCTGGTTTTGGCCAAATACAAGCTTTTACCACGCTACGAAGCCATTCGCAATATTCACTTGCCGGCCACACTGGCACTACAGGAAGCTGCCGTGAAGCGGCTGAAATTTGAAGAACTTTTTCTCATTCAGCTCAACCTGTTGCAACGCAAAATCATCCACAAACGCGAGCGTGGTATCCTGCTCGAAAAGGTGGATCAGTATTTCAAAAACTGCTACGAAAATGCCCTGCCTTTTGAGCTTACCGGCGCGCAGAAGCGCGTGCTGAAGGAGATACGCAGAGACACGCTGTCGGGAACGCAGATGAACCGTTTGCTGCAAGGCGATGTGGGCAGCGGAAAGACGATCGTCGCTTTGCTCACCATGCTGATGGCTGTTGATAATCAGTATCAGGCCGCCCTGATGGCACCGACGGAAATTCTGGCGCAGCAACACTACATCGGACTGAAAGAACTCTGCGATAAAATCGGCGTGCGCATCGCGTTGCTTACCGGCTCGTCCAAAAGCAAGGAGCGCAAACAGCTATTGCAGGATTTGAAAGATGGCAACATACAGCTATTATTAGGCACACACGCCCTGCTGGAAGATGTGGTGCAGTTTCAGAACCTCGGCATTGTAGTGATTGACGAGCAACATCGCTTCGGTGTCGCGCAGCGCGCCAAACTCTGGAAGAAAAACACCATTGCGCCGCATATTCTGGTGATGACGGCCACGCCGATTCCACGCACGCTGGCCATGACTTTATACGGCGACCTCGACGTGTCGGTGCTCGATGAATTACCACCGGGTCGCAAACCTATTAAGACCGTACACCGCTATGAAACGCACCGGCTCGGCGTGTTTGAATTTATGCGGGAAGAGATTGCTAAAGGCCGCCAGATTTATATCGTGTATCCGTTGATTGAAGAAAGTGAAAAGCTGGATTTGATTGATCTGCATAATGGCTTTGAAAGCATCTCGCGCGCATTTCCGCTGCCCGAATACAATGTTAGCATTGTACACGGCAAGATGAAACCGGAGAATAAGGATTTTGAGATGGCGCGTTTTGTGAAAGGAGAAACACAAATCATGGTGGCCACCACCGTGATAGAAGTCGGCGTAAATGTGCCCAATGCCAGCGTGATGATTATCGAGAATGCGGAGCGCTTCGGACTGTCGCAACTGCACCAGTTGCGCGGACGCGTGGGGCGCGGCGCGGAGCAGTCTTACTGCATCCTGATGACGACGCACAAACTGACGGCTGACGGCAGAAAACGCATCAAAACGATGTGCGATACCAACGACGGATTTAAGATTGCTGAAGTAGACCTGGAGTTGCGCGGCCCCGGCGATATGGAAGGCACACAGCAAAGCGGCAATATAGATTTGCGCATTGCCAATCTCGCTACGGACGGTCCTGTGATTGAGGAAGCCCGCAAAACCGCGATAGATTTGCTGGAAGCGGATCCGACTTTAGCGCAACCCGACCACGCTGGACTGAAATATTACCTGCAACACCAGAAAGGCAGCGGCAGCGCATGGGGAAAAAT
>JADLAH010000285.1 GCA_020848315.1 Chitinophagales bacterium
ATAATTCCAGAAAACCACCCATAGACTTGATGATCCGGCTGTCGGTTTGTATCAGTTCGCGTGTGCCCGGTTTCAGTAATTTCAAGACCACTTCTTCGCCGGTGCGCAATGTCGCGCGGTGGGTTTGCGCGATAGAGGCGGAGCCCAGCGGGTTTTGTTTTACTTCCGAAAATACACGATGGATGGGTTGTCCGATTTGTTCTTCCACTAATTCCACAAAGCGGTCATAGCTGACGGCAGGCAAGGTGTCGAGCAATTTTTTTAATTCATCCGTAATTTCTTTCGGCAGCATATCTTCCCGCAAACTCATGATTTGTCCGAGTTTGATATAGGTAGCGCCCAGCATTTCCAGTCGTCTTCGTAGTTGCACGGCAAAAGGTTGTGCAATCAGACTTTTTTTTAGAAATGGCCAGTGCAGCCAGAGGAACAGCCGTAAAAATATATCCTGCGCGATGCTGAACTTCGCTTTTGTTTCTCTTCTGTATCGCAGGTAGGCAAAGCCACCACCTAGGAGCAGGCCACTGAGGTGGCGCACGGTAATTAAAAACCTGACAAATAATGTACTGGGTTTTTTCTCGATATAGGCTTCAAATACTCTGTTCGCATCCTGGTCCTGCGGGTGTAATTCTACCGTTTCTGAAGTGGCGTTTGTTTCCATTGTGTGTAAGAAAAATTAAGTATGTAAGATACTATTTGTTAGACTATTCTGAAAAATTTTCAGGATATATTTGTAAAAAAAAGCGGCGCACCGGAGGTGCGCCGCTTTTTTATGAGCAAGGTGTTTTATTCCACACCCACATTGATGATTTCTACACGACGTTCGAGCGATGCGGCTTTGCCGTAGATGGAGTTTTTCGAATCGCTGAGTTTGTCGCTGATGCCTGCAGGTGCCGCATTTTTACCAAATGGCAGTAGTTCGAAGGAAAGCTGACCGGAGTTGATATACTGTTGCAGTGCACCGTTGTTTCTGGTGATCAGGTAATTTTTGACACTCTCAATTCTTCGTTTGGATAACTGGAAGTTGTATTGATCCTGAGCGAGCGGAGAGGAGTATCCTTTCAGGTTCAGCGTAATCTTCTTGCCTTGTTTCAGGTAGCCTTCCAGCATGTCAAATACTTTCTCCAGTTGTTCGTAGGAATCGCTGACTTTACTGAATAATTCAGTCGCTTCCGCTTCAGAAGATTTGCTGCTGAATTTGTCTTTGCGTGCGAGGTAAGCATCGTACAATTCCTTGTAGTTGGCTGTCGTCGTGGCTGCAGTCGTGCGCGGATCAGGCATGTCATTGTCGAAGTATACGGCCACCGGCAGGTATTTATTGAATTCCTGTTCGATGCGGATAGAAGTGCTGTCGATGATGATTTTTTCAGTTTCTATTTTTATCGTATCGCGAACAATAATCGTATCTCTGATAGTCTGTACTTCTATGATTCGGATTGTGTCGCATTTTTTGCGTTTGCCGGCTTTGACTTCACCGAATTCATAATTCAGTGCGAGTTCAAATGCACCCTGTCCTTTGGTGGCGGAACGGAAATTAGATGTATTGAAATCGTAGGCCGCTCCTACGCGGAGTGTTTTGTAGAGGAAAGACAAGTAAGCAATCGCCGCGTCGTTGTCCATAGCGCGGTAGCCGGCACCGAATCCCAGTCCGAAATCTTTTTTCTCCGCAAAACGCACTTCCGCCACGGCATTGATTAATACCTGATTGAACTTGCGCTGATTCTGGAAGAATACACCCGGCTGAATGTTCCAATTGTCTTTAATGCCTACTTTCGCTTTAGCATAGGCGGTATGTCGGGATGGTAATTTCGTAGTGGTATAGTACAGGAAATTCTGGTCCGGCTGATGCAGGTTAGAAGTAGATGCACCAACGTCGAGCGTGGTCTTCTCTTTTATTTTTGTCCGGAATCCAAGACCGAGCGTGAAATTCGGGAAAGAAACCTGGTTATTGGCAAATGTTTCACCGGTCGGCAGATTGGGGTCAAATGAAATGCCGTTGTATTGATTGTCGAATTGCAGTCCGAGGTAGTCCAGTGTTTTGATGGTGATACCGGCTGTAATTCCCAAAGTGATGAGTTGTTTTTCTTCATTGAAATATTTACCGGCAGACATCGTCAGGTTCGGATTGAAGATGCTCAGGTGTCCTTCACCCGCGCGGTCGTACAGGAAACTGAAACCGCCGCCTAATGTCCAACCTTTATCCCATTTTTTCATCAGCCGGTCATAAGAACCGAACGTGCTGGAGTAAGGAACTGGCAATACACGCCATTGGTCTCTGTACAAACCTGCGATACGATTGGCCTTTCCGTATTCGGTGAGACCTGCGTTAGCAGGGTTCAGATAAATGGGATTGTATTGTATCTGACTGAAATGAGGATCCTGAGCAAATGCTCCCGTGTAAGCGATAAATGCCAGTATGCCTGCTGTGAAAAGTTTTTTCATGAGCGCTAATATAAGTGTTTTTTTTTAATGGTTTATCTCAGTAGTGTGATGTTGCCTTTTATTACTATTTTTTTATTTTCGAGACAGGTGCCGGACATTGTGAAGCCATACACATCCGGTGGAGCTGCTGCGCCTTTGTACTGTCCGTCCCAACCGTCC
>JADLAH010000286.1 GCA_020848315.1 Chitinophagales bacterium
ACAATCTGGTGATGGCCATGGCCAAACTTAAACAACAGAACAGCGGCGGACAAGATAAACAGCAACAGAAAGACAACAAACAGGATCAGAAGCAGAATCAGCAACAACAGCAGCAACCGCAAAACGGCAATCAGCAACAGAACAAGAACGGCCAGCAACAGCAGCAGCCACAGTCCGGTCAGCAGCAGCAACAACAGCAGCAAGCCGGTCAGCTGAGCAATGAAGAAGCGGAGAAATTGCTCGAAGTGCTGGGTAGTGAAGAAGGAAAAGTGCAGCAGAAACTCAGCAAGGAAAAAGGAAAACCGGTGAAAGGAAAAGTACAGAAAGACTGGTAATGAAAGTACAGACTACATATCATACTTATTGCAGAAGAATGGCCCTGATAGTCATCTTTTCTCTGTGTATGCTGTGGCCGGCAGTGTCGGCGTTTGCCCAGAAATTCAGCGCCATCGCCAGCGCGAAGGAAGTGCCGCAAAACTATACCTTCGAAATCACCTATTCCCTTGAGAACGGCGATCTGCAGAAATTCATTCCACCGAAGATGGAAGGATTTGATGTGTACGGACCTGCACAAAGTACCAACGTCTCTATCATTAATGGCAGAATGTCGAAGTCCGTTTCCTACACCTACACGCTGCAACCAAAAAAGCAGGGCGAGTTTACCATTCCGCCAGCTACGGCCATCGTGAATAATAAGGAAATGAAATCCAATCCGCTGGTGGTGAAGGTGCTGGCACCACAGAAAAAGCCGCAACAATCCGCCGCGCAGGATCCCTTCGACGCGTTCCGCCAACAGCAGCGCTCTCAGCCGAACAGCGAAGAGGAAATAGAACGCTATGCGCAAAAAAACATGTTTGTCAGAGTCGCGCCGTCCAAGACATCTTTGTACGAAGGTGATCAACTTACGCTGACCTACAAACTTTATTTCCGCGTGCAATTTCAGAGCCTGCAAGCCACTAAAACACCCAGTTACAACGGATTTCTGAGCGAAGAATTTAAATTACCGGAAAGACATCCGGAAGATGAGCCACCGATAGAAGAATACAACGGAAAGAAGTATTACGTGCAGGAATTCAAACGGGTAGCATTGTTTCCCAACAAAACCGGAAAAATCCAGATTGAGCCCATCGAGTTAAATGGCGTCATACTGGTGGAAGTGATGGATCCGTTTTTCAATAATCCGTTTTTCAACACACTCGAACCGTATGAATATAAGTTCAAGAGCAACGCGGTGGAGATAGAAGTGAAGCCATTGCCCGAAAAAAATAAACCTGCGGCGTTCAGCGGTGCGGTCGGAAAGTTCGCGTTTGAAGCGCAATACGATAAGGAAAAGGGGAAAGTCGGCGAACCACTTACGCTCACCGTAAAATATACAGGAACCGGCAATCTCAAGTTGATTACTGCCCCTAAGCTGACTTTCCCGGAAGTGTTCGAAGCATACGAACCGAAAGTGAAAGACGATTACGCCAATAACGGCAGCGTGGTTTCCGGTGCCAAGACATTCACCTACACGCTGATTCCACAAGATGGCGGTGTCTTTAAAATGCCGGCTTATGAGTTTGCTTATTTCGATACGGAAAAGAAGGATTATGTGAAATTTACTTTGCCCGAAAAAACCATTACAGTTGAAGGCAAAGCGAAGCTGAGCGAGAACGTAGTGGCATTTTTCAAACGGGAAAAAGAAGATAGACCAAAAGGTATTTACGGCATCCGCAAGCAATATGTCTCACACAAAGATTTTGCGGGAAGCCCCATGTTTTGGGTGTTGTCGGGGCTTCCGCTCACACTGCTACTACTCGCTTTCGTGTTCAGGAAACGGGATTATTCCGATGCGGATATGTTGGCAATGCGGCGTGGCAAAGCGAATAAAGTGGCGCTGAAAAGAATGGCTGCCGCCAAAAAATTGCTGCAGCAACAGCAGAAAGAACCGTTTTACAATGAGGTCATCCGTGCCTTGTGGGAATACTTATCCGACAAATTGCTGATTCCGCAAAGCGAGCTGTCGAAAGAAAATATCGCGGATAAGCTGCGGTTGAAAGCGGTGGCGGAAGATAAAATCGCGGCACTCACCGATACACTCGATACCTGTGAAGAAGCGCTTTTTTCACCGCTGGATAAGGAAAAGGCGATGCTGTCCACCTACGAACGCGCGATAGATTGTATCGTAGGATTTGAAGAACATCTTAAAAATGAAAAAAAGGGACATGCTTAATCCGCTGCAACATATCAGTATCAGACCAACTGCTGTGAAAGGCTGGATGTTATTGTTTTTAATCTTGTTATTGCATGGATTCTTACCTGCGCAGCCTGCACAAACGCTCTTTGAATCCGCCAATGCTTATTACGGACAGAAGCAATATGAGGAAGCGGCAAAAATGTATCTGCTTGTCCTGAAAAAAGATAAGAATAATCTGCACGCCCGCTATAATCTGGGCAATTGCTACTATCATCTTAAAGATTTTCCTGCGGCTATTCTGCATTACGAGAAAGCCCGGAAACTGGTGCCTGAAGACAAACAGATTGCACACAACATACAACTGGCGAATCAGCAGCTGTTTGAAAAAACGGAATTCAGTAAGGATTTCTTTGTCACCAAAGCGGTGAAGAATTTCATCACCGGAACGTCCGCCAATACCTGGGCGATATACTGGTTGATGGTTTTCTGGATATGTGCTGTGGCCTGGTGCGTCTATTTTCTGTTCGGGAAAAATGCCGGAAAAAGCATCGGTCAGATAACGTTGCCTTTCGTGCTTTTGCTGGCTTATTTTGTGTATCACGCTTACACGGAAAAAAATAAAACGCACTTCGCCATCGTCATGCAGGCGCCCTCCCTGTTGCAGGAGTCGCCGGTGCAGAGCGCTGCCGCAAAAGATACGCTGAAAGCGGGCACCAAAGTGGAATTGCTCGACCGCGATAAAGGCTGGATGAAAGTGCAGTTGCAGAACGGGAAATCCGGATGGATACAACAGGCTCAACTGGAAAGTATCTGATGCCGCAATTTATATACTTCACCTTTGCAGATTCCGATTAATTCCTTGTATTTTTAATTATGCGCAAATTTTCGCTGCTGATATTTTCTGTTATTTGTACGGCAACATCGTTTGCACAGCAGTTTAATTTTAATAATAACTGCCTCCAGGCTTACCGCGCTATCTTCAAGCTCAGAATGGAAGAAGGGAAATCCTGGCTGGCCAAGGAAAAAAAGGAACATCCTGCCAATTACCTTCCTTATTTCATAGAAAATTACATCGACTTTCTGCAACTCAATATCAATGACAATCCTGCCCTTTACGAAGAAGCGGAAAAAAGAGTGGAGGCAAGAATCAGTCAGCTCAAAAAAGGCGACAGCAAATCGCCGTACTATCTCTACACACAGGCCGATGTGCACTTGCAGTGGGCCCTGTGCAAAATCAAATTCGGCGACAACCTTAGTGCGGTTTTTGAAGTCAAGAAAGCCTATTCCATGCTGGAAGAAAACCAACAAAAATTTCCTGATTTCAAGCCCAATATGAAAAGCCTCGGACTGCTGCATACGCTGTTTGGCGCGGTGCCGGATAAGTATAAATTCGGTGCGAAACTGCTCGGGCTGAAGGGCTCTATCGAACAGGGATTGAAAGAGCTGACCACCGTGATGAAAGATGAGCAGTTCGTCTTCAGGGAAGAAACCGTGATACTTTATACTTTGCTGGTCTTGCATCTGAAAAAAGATGAACAGACCGCGTGGCAGCTGGTGGAGCAGACGCGATTGCCGCTCGGAGATAATTTGTTGAATCATTTTGTCGTGGCCACCGTGGCCAACCATACCGGCAAAAATGATCAGGCGATAGCGGTATTGACAAAGCGACCTGTCGGAGCGGCCTATTATCCTTTTCCCGTGCTGGATTTCCTGCTCGGCAATGCCTTGCTGAATAAACTGGATGATGACGCGGTGGCGTATCTCAAGAAATTTATTGCCGCCAACAAAGGTCGCTCCTACGTCAAAGAAGCGTACCGCAAGCTGGCCTGGTATTATCTTATCAAGGGACAGCCCGACTTATACAAGAAATATATGAAACAGGTGCTCGCCGTGAAATACGGCCCGACCGACGAAGATAAGTCTGCACAAAAGGAAGCGCTGATGGACTTTATTCCGCACCGCGAATTGCTGAAAGCACGTGTGCTGAGCGATGGCGCTTACTGGGAAGAGGCATTGCAAACTTTACAGTCGGTGAAGCCGGAACAGCTCACGCGGCAGCGCGACCAGATAGAATACTATTATCGCAAGGCAAGAATCTACCACGAATCCGGACAGGAAACCGAAGCGGTGAAATATTATCTGCTGGCCATTCAGAAAGGCGAACAGACCACCTATTATTTTGCGGCTAATGCTTGCCTGAAGGTGGCATCCATTTTTGAAAAGCAAAATAAAAAATCGAGTGCCGCGCAATATTACAAGAAGGCAATGGTATTGCCCAAAGATGAATATGCCAATAGTATAGACGCGGAAGCAAAAGCCGGACTCAACAGGTTGGGCATTTGAATTTCAAATTGTATTTTTACCGCAAACCAATCGCTGCATGTCTGTGCTGGAATATCTCTCGCTAAAACCTTATAACACCTTCGGGATAGATGCATGCGCACGCTATTTCTGTCGGGTGCAGACCAAAGAAGATATGCTTCATCTGATTGCAGATGAATTTCAGTATCACCATAAGCAATTGATTATCGGCGGTGGCAGCAACATCCTGTTGTGCGATGACTACGATGGATTGGTGATAAAAAATGAGATTACCGGCATTGAAAAGATAAAAGAAGACGAGGTGTTCGTGTGGCTGAAAAGCTATTCCGGTACGGTGTGGCATGACCTGGTCATGTACGCGGTACAGCACAACTATGGTGGCATCGAGAATATGGCGCTGATTCCGGGTACGGTAGGTGCGGCGCCTATGCAGAATATCGGCGCTTATGGCGTGGAACTGAAGGATGTCTTTGTGGAATTGGAAGCCATCGATTTGCAGACGGGTGAGCAGCATATATTTGATAAGGCAGCCTGCGACTTCGGATACCGACACAGTGTTTTTAAGACAACGCATAAAGGACAATATTTCATCTATTCCGTTACGCTTCGTTTATCCAAACATCCGCAGCCCAATGTGGCCTACGGCGATATCCGGAAGACACTGGCGGAATGGCATATTTCGTCGCCATCCATCAAAGAGTTAGCCGATGCGGTGATGCACATCCGGCGCAGCAAACTGCCTGATCCGGCGGTGCTGGGCAATGCGGGCAGTTTCTTCAAAAATCCGGAAGTCAGTGATGCGCTGGCGGCCGACCTGCTGGCGCAGTATCCGGATATGCCGCACTATCCGCTGCCGGACAACCGCGTAAAGATTCCGGCGGGATGGCTGATTGAAAAATGTGGCTGGAAAGGGAAGCGCGTAGGACATACCGGCAATCATGCGCAGCAGGCACTGGTCATCGTGAACTACGGCGACGCCAGCGGTCCGGAAATCTGGCAACATGCGCAGGAAGTGCAGGCTTCCGTGCAAAAAAAATTCGGCATCCTGCTGGATGCCGAAGTGAATATTGTCCGGTAGGAAAGGAATGGTGTCGTAAATAAAATATGTATCTTTGTATTGTGGAATGCGGTCAGAGACCGTCGGAATCAATAGACACAGGTCGTCCTGCGGAAGACCTGCGCCAGAAAAGAAATTAGTTGAAAACCTTTCGGATTATTTTCATAGTTCTGCCGCATTTTATATTTTGGGTGAGGAAAATAAATATGTAACTTCCTTTATGAAAATGCATGATATTGATTTAAGTAAATAAAGGAAGTTGCAAGAATGGCGCAGAGTCCTCTGCGAGAGACTCTGCTGAGAAAGTAATCAATGACTTGCGTTTTATTTTAATCCTAAACAACACTTTTGGAACACTACCCCTAACATATAGACTTAACTAAAATATAAACTCCTCCTGCAAAGAATAAAATACCAGATAGCGGTATGATATAATTCAAATCTGATCCTAATCCATAGGTTTTTGTCCTATTCTTAGCCCATAATAAATTAAGTATGCCTAAGGCTAATAAAATACATCCAAATAATATATCTGACATATGCCTCTACTGTTTACATTCATCAATAACTTTTTCTTGAGTAGCATCAATAGTTTCACCTAATACATATCTATATCCAACTTTTCTCGCTTCGTCTAAAACCTTATCCCTCACAATAGCATAATCAACTTTGTTGCCATATGTACTAAATACTGCTCTTACAATTGCACTTCCATATTCTTTATCTTTCAATTCTTTAACAATATGAATACCACCAGCTACCCCTTCTAACGCATTACTAAGAGGATAAAAAAATGCGGCAACTGGTTCTGCACCAACCGCTGCTGATGCTAATCCAACTTTTTTAGATGCAGATCCTGCTTTTTCTAATACAGGTGCCACCTCTTTATCCCTGCCCTCAACAGGTGTTATCACCTGGTGACTATAGCCCTGATTTCGCATGACATAAATATAAAAATAAATCGCATCATTTAAGATTTATTTTCTTTCGATTTCGATGCAGTTGGTTAATGTTCTGCTTTGTGCAAGGTGGCAGGTGACGCTGC
>JADLAH010000287.1 GCA_020848315.1 Chitinophagales bacterium
ATCTACACCATCTGGTATGGGTATCCAGCTGAAATCCTTCTTCAGAATGATGCCATACGGTATCACAAGGTGCAACAATACGACACACAGAATGGCTATACTTCTGACAATGTCTAATCCGGTGTTTCTGTCTTTATCAACCTGCATCTTTTACAACTCATTTTACATGACAACACCAAACATAAAAAAAAAAAACATGCATTTTGGGACAAATTATTGCAAATGTTTCAGTTTTCAACAGTTATAAACCATGTTACTAATTGATTGTCTATATTTTATAAACTAATTTTGTCAACGAAAAGAATAAAGTATTTAATTTATACACATTTAAATAAAAAATCTGTACTAATCAAAAAAGAAAAATCGACTCATCTCTTTACTGAAAAACTTTCCTAAGTTTACAGTGTTATTTCAATTATGTCCACACCCAGCTTACCCGATATTCCGCAGGAAGAAATCACCCATATCAATGTGTATGGCGCGAAGGAACACAACCTGAAAAATATAGATGTACATATTCCGCGCAATCAATTTGTCGTCATCACGGGATTGAGCGGCAGCGGGAAGTCGTCGCTGGCATTCGACACCATTTACGCGGAAGGACAACGCCGCTACATGGAGAGTTTCGGCTCCTACGCACGGCAATTTCTCGGCAGCATGGAACGCCCCGATGTAGAAAAGATTTCCGGTCTTTCGCCGGTTATTTCCATCGAGCAGAAAACCACCAACCGCAACCCGAGAAGCACCGTAGGCACCACCACCGAAATTTACGATTTCCTGCGTTTGTTGTACGCGCGCATCGGCGAGGCCTATTCCTACAATACCGGTGAACGCATGGTGCGCTTTTCGGAAGAACAAATCATCGACGATATCCTGCAGAAATTCCAGGATAAAAAAATAGCGATACTGGCGCCTCTGGTACGCGGAAGAAAAGGGCACTACCGCGAACTGTTTGAAGACATCCGCAAGCAAGGCTATCTGCGCGTCAGAGTAGACGGCATCACACAGGAAATTGTGCCCAAGATGCAGGTGGACCGCTACAAAATCCACGATATTGAAGTCGTCATCGACCGTATTAAAGTGGATAGAAAAGATTTGCAGCGACTGCGCGAATCCATCAACAAGGCACTGAAAGCCGGAAAGGATTTGCTCTTTATAGAAAATCTGGAAGACAACAGTATTACCACTTATTCCAAAACACTGATGTGCCCGACATCCGGCATTTCCTATGAAGAACCGTCGCCGAATACATTCTCTTTCAACTCACCCTACGGCTCCTGCCCGCATTGCAAAGGCATGGGCGTCATCAAGGAAGCCGACCTGCAGAAAGTCATTCCCGACGACAGCAAATCCGTGATGGAACAAGGCATCGCGGCGCTGGGCGAATACCGCGACACCTACACCTATAAGATTGTGGAACAAATTCTGAAATCGCACAAGGCCACGGTGAAAACGCCTATCCGGGACTTGCCGGAAGCCTGCCTGCACACTTTATTGTACGGCAGTCAGGAAAACTTCAAAGTGGAAGCTCGCGACAACAAGGAACGCAAAAGCACCAACACGCATTGGTCGCTCAGCTTCGATGGTGTCATCAATCAGATTAATAAATCGTTTACCGAAACGAGCAGCGAGGCACTGCGCAACTGGGCCGAGAATTATGTCAGTGAGATGGATTGTCCCGAATGCGACGGCACACGACTGAAAAAGGAATCGCTGTGGTTTAAACTGGACAATAAAAACATCGCGGATATCGCGCATTTCGACCTGAATGAACTGGCGGAATGGGTGGACACGCTGGACAAAAAACTGAATAAAAATCAGCAGCTGATTGCTAAAGATATTCTGAAAGAACTGAAAGACAGAATCGGCTTTTTGCTGAATGTCGGTCTCAACTATTTATCGCTGAACCGACCCACCGCGACTTTGTCCGGCGGCGAATCGCAGCGCATACGGTTGGCCACACAGATTGGCTCTCAGCTGATGGGCATCACCTATATCCTGGATGAACCGAGCATCGGCCTGCACCAGCGTGACAACCACCGACTGATACAGGCACTGCGGAACTTATCGGACATCGGCAATACGGTGTTGGTGGTGGAACACGACAAAGATATCATGCTCGCCTCTGACTATATCCTGGATCTGGGACCGAGAGCCGGCGAGCATGGCGGACAGATTGTGGCGCAGGGAACGCCGGCAGAATTCCTGCGGCAAGGCACCACCACTGCACAATATCTGGCGAATAAAATTTCCATCGCCATCCCCAAAAAACGCAGAACCGGCAACGGCCACACCTTATCGCTGAAGGGCGCAACCGGCAACAACCTGAAGAACGTCTCCATCGATATTCCGTTGGGTACTTTCACCTGTATCAGCGGCGTGTCCGGCTCCGGAAAATCCACGCTCATCAATGATACGCTGTATCCGATACTGAATCAGCATTTCTATCGCTCGCCGTTCAATCCTATGCCCTACAAAAGCATCGAAGGACTGGAGCATCTCGACAAGGTGATAGAAATCGACCAATCGCCGATTGGCCGCACGCCGCGCAGCAATCCCGCCACCTATATCGGTGTGTTTGATAAAATACGCGAGTTGTATGCCAATATTCCGGAATCAAAAATACGCGGATACAAAAACGGGCGATTCTCCTTTAATGTGATTGGTGGCCGGTGTGAAGAATGTCAGGGCGGCGG
>JADLAH010000288.1 GCA_020848315.1 Chitinophagales bacterium
AGCCACGGCAATGAGCGCGTGAGCGCGCAGCTGATGCAGCAATTCGGATTTTCAGCATTGGATGTGGCTCTCGCGAATAAGCCGGATGAAACCCGCAATTTGTATTTAAACGCCCTCGGGATAGGTACAGAACTCGGCTTAATGCTGCCATTCAACCGCAAGCAGGAAAGCGAGGCCGACCGCATGGGCCTGATATTTATGGCGATGGCGGGCTATGATCCGACGGAAGCCATTAATTTCTGGACGCGCATGTCTGACCTCAAAGGTGGCGCTGCCATGCCGCAGTTTCTGAGCACACACCCGAGTGATGCGACCCGCATTAGTGATATAAAAAATAAATACCTCGCGGAGGCACTCACCTACTATAAGAAGCAATAGGAGGATATATGGCTCTGCTCAGGAAATTTATCAGCTATTTTTTTGATCTCACACAGGAAAAAGTGCAGAGCCGCTATAGCGGGGAAGTGGTGGTAGCCTACAGTCGCGGGCAATACAAACTCAGTACGAGCAAAGCCATTTACTCCTTCGGGAAATACTATACCTCTTTTGATACGGTATTCCGTCAATTGCAGGTGGGTGAACGTCCGGTGCAGTCAGTGCTGGTGCTGGGCTTCGGCCTAGGTAGCGTAGTTGATTTACTAGGACAACATCCTTCCATACAACTCATCACGGCCGTAGATGCCGATGATGTGATTATGGATTTGGGTAAGAAATACCTGCAGTCAGGTCTGAAAAGTAAAGTAGAATGGGTATGCGCGGATGCCGCAGCATTTGCATCAACCACCACACAGGCATATGATCTGGTGTTGTTTGATGTGTTTATTGACGACCTTACGCCGGTTGTATTTATGCAGACTGAATTTCTGGAGTCGCTGAAGAAAACGGTAGCACCCGGTGGTTTGTTGTTGTTCTCCAAAATCCACGATTCACATCACAGCAAGATAGAAAATGAGCAGTTTGAAAAACGATTCACTAAAGTTTTCCCTTCCGCATTTTCTATAGATACGGATGGCAATAAATTATTCTGCTGGGAAAATAAACAGTAGTTACGGATGAAATCTTTTATGCAAGTGTGGCACCAGAATGCCCACGAGCGTGCCGATCGCATAGCCTGTCAGCACGTCTGTATAATAGTGCTTGCCGGCACCGACACGACATAAACCAACCACTGCAGGCAGCACTGCGGCGCCTGTCCAGAATAATGGTTTGTATTTAGAATCGGGATGATAGTCCGTCCACACTTTTGCAATAAAAAACATGCTGGCAGCGGATATGGCGGTATGTCCCGACCAGAAAGAAGCCTTCGCATCCTTGCTGAATTTGTCGCCCAGGGGCGCATTTGGATTATATACAAAAGGCCGTTTTCTTTTTACCAGTTCTTTCGTCAGCGCCGTAAGACCCGTCGTCAGCGCGAAGGTTTCCATCCAGATAGGCGTCACCGTTTTCCAGTCTTTGCGGATGTTTTTGTCGATGTACAGGAAAGCCGGACTTACCATCGCGGAAATCTGCAGTACATCGCTGGAAATTTTAGCGCCTTTGTTGTGAAAGTGGATAGACGTTCTGTCCCATTTATTCACGTCGCTGATTTGCAGTGACTGAATTTCTTCCAGTGTCAGTGGTTGTTTTTTCTTTTTTAAAAACAGGGAAGTTAATCCGGAGCCGAGTGCCACCGTTCCGATGGGAATATCCAGTCCGAGTTTGAACTTGTACACACTCTGGCGTTGCAGCGAATCCTGCGCGGATACCGGCTTCAGCATAACCAGCGCCAGTATAAATATCAAAAAGGGTCTCATTGGAATAAAAATAGCACAAATTTTGATGTTATACACGCAAAAGCCAAACTATAATTCTATTTTTAGAAGACAAATTCCGCTTATGAGATATCTATACATGTTGCTATTATTGCTGCTCTTTCAGCAAAGTTTCGGACAGGGAATGCGGGTGGAAGGCGTGATAACTGATATGGATAGTAAGCAGCCGGTAGCGGATGCCAGTGTTATTATCACTTTCTTCGCCGGTGGTGAATATGCTACTGTGACAGATTCGTTGGGGCGTTATGTGATTACAACGAAGGTAGTGGTGCCCGATGGCGATTTCCCATTGCAGATTTTACATCCTGTTTATTACCCTTCCAACGGTTTTGTACATGTAACAAAAAATTGCAAACGCGATTTTACCATCAAGAATAAAATACCCAAAATTGAACCGGCAGATACCATTATAGCGATATTGCCACCGAAGCCTGTGCTCGAAGGATATGCTACCAATAATCTGGTGTTTCTCATTGATGTGTCCGCGTCCATGAATGCGCCCGAGAAAATGCCGCTCATCAAAGAATCCCTGAAATATCTGGTGAATGAATTGCGCCCTACGGATAAAATTGCAATCATGACTTTTTCCAGTCAGACGAAAGAAATATTACCTTCCACCTCGGCGCAGCAAAAAGAACTGATACTGCAAACCATCGACGGACTGGCATTTGGCAGCACATCGCAGGGGGGCGCGGCACTGACTGCAGCGTATAAAAACGTGGAACAAAACTTCATTCAGAAAGGAAACAACCGGGTGGTGTTAATCAGCGACGGATTGTTTACTTCAGGTGAAAAAGACTTTAAAAAAATGCAGCAGACGATTACTGCGGGCGCGGCAAAAAATCTGTCGTTGTCGATTTTCTGTTTTGGAAAAACAACCGGATATGTGGATGAAAAGTTGCGCAAACTGAGCGTGTCCGGAAAAGGGAACTACGCCGTCATTCAAAATGCGGAATCCGCCAAAGTGCATTTCATCGAGGAGGCCAAAGCGCTGAAGGCGGAATAATCAGAAGGCTTTCAGTAGCTTGATTTCATTTCTGTACAGCAGTATTTTCTGATCGTTTTCCAGTTTTTTCAGTAATCTGGAAATAACCACGCGGTTGGTACCAAGGTCTTCCGCAATCTGCTGATGGGATAGCTGAAGCGCTGATTTTTCAGATACTTCCGACTTTTTTCTCAGATAATTGATCAGCCTTTCATCCAGTTTTTCAAATGCAATGACATCAATCGTTTTCATGAGTTCGATGAAACGATCATTGAAACTGCGCATGATGTAGTTTTTCCAGCTCGGATATTTGCAAAGCCATTCATCCAGTTTGATGTGCGGAATGGCAAGCAGTTCCACGTCGTCTTCCGCGATGGCTTTAACCTCACTTTTTTTGGCTTCAATACAGCAACTGTATGCCATCGAACAACTTTCATTGTTGGTGAGGTAATAGAGTAAAATTTCTTTTCCGTTCTCGTCCATGCGGGATACTTTCACCGTTCCTTTCAGAATAACGGGCATCATGCGCACATACTTTCCGTAATCCATGATGATATCGCCTTCCTTGAAGGACTTGATGTCACCGAATTGATACATCTCCTGTACCAATGCAGGTTCAAAGGCAAGTTCCAGATTAGGATATTTGTTCATGTCAGAAATGATAGTTAATTACGAGATTATACGATACCATGTCGGTTTTGTTAATCACGAATTTAGCATTATTATACGTTTCTCCCACATTTATTTTTCCGGCAATCAGGAATTGTGCTTCCAGTCCTTTCATTCTGCCCGGAAACTGATAGCGGATATCGAGATTGATTTGTGAATAGGTTGGCAGTCCGTATTTGTTGAGTAGGAAGTCTTTCACGTCCGGCATTTTGTAATACCCGCCCGCCAGGGAAAATTTCAGATTAATCTTCTGTACGTTGTAGTTGATTTTTCCCATCACGGCATGCACATCCCCAAATCCTTCATTGCGTTCTCTGGGAAGAAAAGTAAAGAACGGATCGCGTCCCCATTCCCGCGGCATCAGATATCTGCCGTGGTCAGTAATGCGGTTGTAGTTCGCGCTGATTTCAAAAGCCTTGTTTTTCCACCCGAGCTTCGCGCCGAATGTCATGGCTTTCGCGCCCTTGTCAAAGTATGTCTTGGCCGGATCGGCATTGCCGCCGTCTTTCAGCGCATCCTGCCGTATCATCTGTCCGGCCGCGAAGAGGGTATTGTCTTTAAAGCGATATTGCAGGTCTGCCTGCACCAATAGCGAGTTGGAGATATTGTGGGTATACATATCCCAAAGATGGAGTTGGAGATATTTTACGGGCGCCCACTGAAAGCCAGCCATGGCAATAACCTTGCTGTTAAGATGTTCCGCGTATTCGGATTTGGTGCCATCGGTGTTGACGCCACCCGGATATAGCCCGATAGATTCTCCCGGATTAAACCAGCCTACTGTGCTGCGTGGTGAGATATTGTGTAAAATACCACCTTCGATGTGCAGTGTCTTCACTTCATCTATACTCAGCCATAATCCGGAGACGGAGGTAGGCCGCATGCGTCCGTCCTGCAGGTTGATGAATGGCGTATTGATAAATTGTCTTCCGAAAAGCACATAGGATTTGCGGAAATTATATTTGAGATAGATTTCTTCCAGATCGGCGATGTCTCTTTTGTTTTTCGGATTTTGTATGTCAAACAGCCCGATTTCATATCTGTTGAGTTGACCGGATGCCGAATCGGGCTTGCTGAGGTCGGAGGAGCCGATATTGAAAATAAAGGAGCCGCTCATGCCCACCTGAAATCCGTGGAAAGGAGCTGTTTCATACCGAAGTGCGCCGCCCAATGCGTTGGCAAAATAGTCGGTCAGTTCTTTTTTGTTGTCGGTGTACATAAAGAAATAACGCAGGTGTACATCCACATCACCGGATTTAATGGCGTGCAGAAAAGTAGTGGAATCCTTGGCTCTGTTGAGCATTCCTTTCCACATGCTTGGTTTTTCTGATATTTCCTGATGTTGCGCCATGCTGATTTGGACAAAAAGTATGGCTGACAACACACTAAGTAGTTGTTTTTTCATGATGTTGAGTTTGGTGGAATGAACCGGTTTGTTGTCGGCTAGAACCCTGACTTGATATAACTCCAGCCGGCTTCCTGTTTGCTGACTATTTCAATGATGCCGGCCTTTACATAAGCTGCTTCCGAAATAATCTGTTCTTTGGCCACATTTCTTTCTTTCATAGAGAATTCACAAGCCACAAATGAAATTCCTTTAGCATTCATCTGAGTAATCTTGTCGTGCACCGTTGTTTTGCTTTGTACCAGCATATCCAGTCCCGGGCCATGGCACACCACTTCAATCTGTGTGCTAGGTTCCACAGTAGTGATATTGTTCAATTGCTTCATCAGCGCCTTGTGGGCGAGCGTGTCATTGGTGGTTAGCTGAAAGATGATTCTGTGTGCTGCTTTCACTTCTGATTTGCCTTTTGTCTTTGCAGGTTTTCCTGCGTATATGCTGAAGATGGAAACGCTCAATAAAAGCAATAATGCTAATTTTTTCATAATCGTATTTTTTGTCGTTATCTGAATTCGTATTTCACACCGTGTACTTGAGTCAGCAAAGTCTGAGGTGCATCCAGGATCTTCGCGGACATCGGCAGTTGCGGAGTTACCGGCGAGTTGGCCTGCAGGTATTCCCGCATCACGGAGTGCAGTGTATAAGTCGTATTCTTCGCATTTTTTACGCCCTTGATGCGGCACAGCATATCCATCGGATCGCCGTCGCGTTCGCAGGCGCATATGCTGTATTCTCTGTTCAGGTCTAATGGTTGCTTGCCTACCATAACCGATTGCACACGCTGTCCTTTAGGGGCAAAAGCCTTGAAGGTGATTTGCATTCCCTTGAATTTAATGACCCAGCCGCCAAATCGTTCCACCGCATTTTCCGCGAATACATTATTCAATTCCTTTTCCAGCCAATCCTGTATTTGTTTGCCCGTCACGACAGCTGTTCTTACCACACTGTCCACCGGCAGCATATCATAGATAAATCCGTTGGTAATCGGAATATTGCCGGTTTTATCGGGCGTGGAACGCGGGGGACAGAAACGGAATCCGTTGGAAAGCACGATGTCAATGCCGTCCATCTTCCATTTCAACGCATCCAGGATCATGGTGTCAATGGTGTTTTCCACCACAAAATAGCGATACAACGGAAGTGTGCTATAGCCGATAATCTTATGAATGTCATTTTCAAAAGGACCTTCATTGGCAGCGATGATAGCATCCATTTCCTTGTCAGCTTTGTATTCATCAGCATCAATCTCATCCAGGTGGTAAGATTCCTGTATGATTTTGCCATCCTGTATAGTGAGGTCAAGCCGACCTACAAAAGAGCCAAATGCACCGGGTTCTACTACCTTGGCATATTTGCCGATAATCGGTTCGCGCACCCGTTCATGTGTGTCGCCACCCAGAATATAATCCACGCCTTCACATTCCGGTAAGTTGGAAAGATGTATCTGCTGTGAAAGTCCGAGGTGAGCCAGTATAATGACAAAGGCGCATTGCTCTTGATTTTTCAATACATCCACATAGTGCGCGAGATTGTCTTCCGGTTTGCTGTATACGATGCCCTTGCTGTAGTTCGGCGACTGCCGCAGCGGCACCAGCGGATCGGTATATCCGAGGAATCCGATTTTTATACCTGCTACCTGCCAGATATGATAGGCCGGAAAAATGAGTTCTCCTTTTTTGCCTTCTCCCAGGTCGTGATACATATTGGCACATACCTTAGGCGCATTCAGTGAACCCAGTAGTGTTTGCATGGCTTTTTTGTAATAAATCACTTCCCAGTTGCCGGGCAGATACAAATCATATCCGAGTGCATTGAGAATCGGAATCATCGCTTTGCCGGTTGTTTTTACGGATAATTCGCTGCCCTGAAACATATCGCCGGTATCAATCAGCAATGAATGCGCATATTTTCTGCGGGTTTTGTTGAGGTAACTCGCCAGATGTGCATATCCACCGGTTTTGCGGAATACCGCCTGATTGTTTTCCCAGAAAAGTTCGTCGTGTGCGTGCACCTGACAGTGAACATCCGTTGTCTGCAAAATGGAAACAGTAACGGGTTTGCTTTTTTTACCGCCGGATTTCACTTTCTTCTCGGAACCGGCTGTTGTAGCAGCATCCGCTGCCATGGGTGTAGCAGAGATAATTCCCAGACCGGCGCCGAGAGCGCTCAGCTTTTTGAGGAAATCTCTTCTGTTGTTGGTCTTCATGGCAGATGTTTTGAGAAGTGAAAAAAAAGTCGGTTTATTTTTTAGCGCTCTTTTTCTGTTGATCTACTATTGGCTGGAATGGTCCGAACTTATGCTGTTGTTCGCTGAATCCATCGGAAAACGGACCGAAAGGATGGTCGACCGGTTTTTTGGAAATATCCGGCCAGTCCTTAGGTGCATTTTTATGAGGTCGTGGCTGTGAATTCACAAAAGCCGCCAGATCCCAGGCTTCCTCATCTGTCAATTGCGTATTGTCGTGCGTTACGCCCAATGGCATATTGGATTTTACATATTTCGCAAAATTGGAAATTCGGTAAAGTCCCGCGCCGTCGTTGTAGCTGTTCTTGCCCCACAGTGGCGGGAATGCGTATCCCGTGCCATCCGCGTTCAGTGTTCCTTCGCCATTCGCCTGATGGCAGCTCTGACATTTGGCTATATAAACGGTTTTGCCTTTTGCCGGATCAGCTGCTCTGTCGAGATAGGGCAGGTCCTTGAATCCTGAGCCTTTGGCTTTCTCGCCTTTCGGAACATTGCTGCCGATATAGGAAATATAGGCTTTGATAGCCTGCATTTCTTTTCCCAATGTATCGAGCGGTTGCCCGTTCAGGCTTCGTTCAAAGCAGTCGTTGACACGTTTGTAAATATTCTCTTCCGTGCCACTTCGGGCTCTGAATTTCGGATACATCGAAGCTACAGAGCCGTAGTTGTTGCCGAAAGTCCGGGTGCCTGCATCGAGATGGCAGTTCTGACAGTTCATACCATTGCTGATTTGCATCACGCTGCCTTTAGGCCCCAGATATTTGGAGGTGTGCGCAATTAAATCCTCACCGTATAATACCTGTGCTTTTAATTGCTCATCCTGAATCTCATCGATATCCGCTGGTGTCCAGAAGTCTTCGGCAGGGGCAGCAGTCGCTGACGCAGCCGGCAACTGAATAGTGGGTTGCTTTTTACCTTCCTTAAAATACTGTCCGATTTCATTGCGGTAAAAGATGAGTAAAGGCAATACAATAACAGCTACGACCAACAGTAATATGATGCGCAACAAGCGATCCATAATCACCAGTATTTCTCGTTGTGGTGTGGATGGCATCTGATTGTTTTCGTTGCTCATTATTCCTTGTTTTAAGGTGATAACTGTTTTTTTAATGAGGCAGTTTCTCGCGCACGTAGCCATATACCCATGTGCCCACAATGGCACTCAGCAGGGTGATGGCAATGGCGGTGGCACCGGTGCCAATCTGCGCGAACAGTGGTCCCGGACACGCGCCTGTGATAGCCCATCCCAGACCAAACATCAATCCTCCGTACACCTGTCCTTTGTTAAAGGTTTTCGGGTGGAACTCAATAGTTTCACCGTAGATGGTTTTTATGTTGAATTTTTTAATCAGCCAAACGGATATAATGCCTACGAGAACGGCGCTGCCAATCACACCGTACATGTGGAATGATTGCAGGCGGAACATTTCCTGTATGCGGAACCAGCTAATGATTTCTGCTTTTACGAATACAATACCAAAGGCGATGCCCACGGCGCTGTATTTCAGGTTGTGATACCATTTATGGGTGAGATGACTCTCATTGACACACATCGTGTCGAGTGAGCGTACTTCAAAGTCGGTATTGGTTTCAACTTGTGGTGTTTCTATCTTTTGCATGCTGTCGGATTTAGAGTGATAAAATAAATGGAAGAATGAAGTTAGCCATCAGGAAACCGCCTACCATAAAACAGCAGGTAGCTACCAAAGAAGGCCATTGCAGCGTGGATAATCCCATAATGGCATGACCGCTGGTACAACCGCCGGCATATCGTGTGCCGAAGCCTACCATAAAGCCACCCAGAACCATCATGATGAATCCTTTCAGCGTCAGTACATTGGACCAGTTAAACAACTGCACCGGTACTAATCCGGAGAAGTCGGTGATGCCGTAGGTAGCCAGTTCCTGCGCCAGGTTTTCATTTACCTGTACCGGCTCCGGACTGGATAATAACCATGCGGCAATCATACCACCAAAGAAAATACCTGTTACAAAAAATAAATTCCATACCTCTTTTTTCCAGTCGTATTTAAAGAACGGAATGTTAGCAGGGACACAGGCAGCACATACGTGTCTGAGAGAAGAGCTGATGCCAAAGGATTTATTTCCGATAATCAGCAAGATAGGAACTGTAAGGCCTATTAATGGACCGGCCACATACCATGGCCAGGGTTGTTTGATAAATTCGATGATATTCATGATGATGATATTTTTATAAAGTTAGTCAATAAAAGTTAGTTGCACTTAACTGTCTGCCACGGTCCTTTGTTCTCCGCATTTCTGTAGCCTTGCTGCTCCAGTAAATGCTGTGCATAGCTGGCGCGATTGCCGCTTCTGCAGACTAAGACCACCTTGTCATACTGTTTGAGTTCTTCGATGTGTGAGGCAAACTGATCCAACGGATAGTTTACACTGCAGTCTGCATGTCCGTCATATTCCCATTCTTCCTGGCTTCTGACGTCTACTATAATTGTTTTCATCTCTTTTGATTTTTGGGCTTCCTGCTTGGTCTGACTGTTACAGGAGGTAATGGTCAGCAGCAGTACGATGGATAATAAGAAAGTTCTCATTTTACGTATTGTTTTACATTGCCCCAGGAACCGCCGTTGTATACGTTCTGGATGCCGTTTTTTTCCAGTATTCGTTTTGCTTCGCCACTCCTGTTGCCGCTTCGGCAGAATACCACAATGGCGTCTTTGCCTTTGAATTTGGTTATCTGTGAGGACACTCTGTCCAGTGGGATATTGACAGATCCTTTAATGTGGCCTGCCGCAAATTCCTGTGGTGTTCTTACGTCTACCAGAAATGCGCCTTGTTGGATAATATTTGCCAGTTGCGGTGCATTGGAATTGCCGAACATGTTTTTTATTAAATTGAGCATAGTATTGTTTTTTGGTATTTAAAATAACACAGGCAGTTTGAGTGCTGCCTGTGTTGTTATAGGGAGTTGTTTGCTTATGCCGTCATTACTTTGCTTTGGCAAACGAAATCTGTTTTTGGAACGGATGTTTTCGCGATCTCGCCGAAACCACCAGCAATTTCTGTGAAGTTGCGGTAACCTCTGGCTTGCAGGATGGAAGCAGCAGACATACTTCTGTAGCCACCGCCACAGTGCATGAAAAAGTGCTCCTGTGGATTGACATCCTTGATCCAGTCGTTGATGTATTGCAGTGGTCTGTTGTAAGCATCTTCTACGTGCTCGGCAGCGTATTCACTTTCTTTACGAACGTCGAGTACTTTGCTTTCACCTTTTTTGAATAATCCTGCAAACTGTTCCGCTGTGATGCGATCAATAACATCTGCCTGTTTGCCGGAAGCCAGCCATGCCGCAAATCCACCTTTCAGATGTCCGAGGATATTGTCGAATCCTACGCGGCTCAGGCGTGTAACGGTTTCTTCTTCCTTACCTTCATCTGTTACCAGAATCAGCGGTTGTTTTACATCAGCAATCAGTGCGCCCACCCACGGTGCAAAATCGCCATTGAGACTGATGTTGACAGATTGCGGGATAAATCCTTTGTAGAATTCATTGTGGTCTCTGGAGTCCAGAATCAACGCGCCGGTAGCCTCTGCCACTGTTTCGAGTTCGTCTGGCGTCAGGCCTTTCATGCCGTTGTTCAGAATGGTTTCAAAACTGTCGTATCCTTTCTTGTTCATGGCCACATTCATCGGGAAATAAGCCGGAGGCGGGAGTAAACCGTCAGTTACCGCTTTGATGAATGCTTCCTTATTAGGTTGGTTCAGCGCGTAGTTCATTTTTTTCTGGTTGCCCAGTGTGTCTACGGTTTCTTTCATCATGTTTTTACCGCATGCACTGCCTGCACCGTGTGCCGGATATACAATCACATCATCCGCGAGTGGCATAATCTTAGTAGTCAGACTTTCATACAGCAATCCAGCCAGATCTTCCATTGTCATGTTGGCTGCTTTCTGTGCCAGGTCAGGTCGCCCCACGTCACCTAAGAATAAAGTGTCTCCGGAGAAGATAGCATGGTCTTTGCCGTTTTCATCTCTCAACATGAAGGTGGTACTTTCCATCGTGTGTCCCGGTGTATGTAATACCTTGATGGTCACATTGCCTAATTTGAACTCCTGACCGTCTGTTGCAATGATAGCGTCAAACTCAGGTTTTGCGTTTGGTCCGTAAATAATCGGCGCACCTGTTTTTTTACTCAAATCAACGTGGCCGGAAACGAAGTCAGCGTGGAAGTGCGTCTCAAAAATGTATTTGATCTGCACGTTGTCTTTCGTTGCTCTGTCGATATAAGGTTGTGTTTCACGCAGCGGGTCAATGATGGCAGCCTCTCCGTTCGAAGTGATGTAGTAGGCACCCTGTGCCAGACATCCTGTGTAAATTTGTTCTATTTTCATGTTGTTCACTTTTTTGTTTGTTTATAATTGATAATGCAAAGTTGATTCTTTTTTGAAAGCTTGTCAGTAACTTTTGTTACTTAAGGAATCCTGTTTGTAAAAACGTTTTTTCCTTTTTTGATACTGTAAATTTGTATAGCATTCGGCGTGTTGTCAGTAACTTTTGTTACGTTCGCCGCTGGCTTATTTTTTCTCCAGTTCTATGAATAGTTCTGTATTGGCTCTTTTGAAATAGGAATTATAACAAGGCTCAAAATGGCACATGTTGAAATAAGGTGCAAACATCGGATGGTATTCTTCTGCCGTGCCACCGAAAGGTGGTCCCTGAAATTCAAAAGTGCGATTGAACAGAACGCCAGCCAGTTTGCCGTTTTCTGCCAATAGTTCGTGCATTTTCTTGACATAGGCACTACGAAGAATCGGATCCAGTGCACAGAAAAATGTTTGCTCAATAATCAGATCGTATTGCCCTTTGTGTTCAAAGAAATCACCCAGTATGATTTTTATATTCGGATGGTTCGCGAATTGTTGTTTCAGTTTCTCCACCAGTGTCGGCGCGATGTCAATTACCGTAATGTCGGTAAAGCCTGCCTCCAGCAAATAAGCTGCTTCGTATGCATTGCCACAGCCCGGAATCAGGATGCGTATATTTTTATTGGTTAGTCCATCCGCGTAGGCTTTGATGGGCGGAGATACTTCTCCCATATCCCAACCGGTGGTATTGGATTGGTACTGCTGATCCCAGAACGATTGACCTAAGTCGCGCTCCGAAGGTGTGGTGCAGCACGCCTGATTAATTTTGTTACTGTTTTCCTTATTCATAATGTATTTCTTGTTGTAATGAATAATTATTTCAGTAGTGTTTCTTTCACGATAATATAGATGCCCATCACCAGCACAAACCAACCGAATCCGGTTTTAAGTTTGTCCCCGGATATTTTTTTGGAGAGGATAATGCCACCAAATATGCCGATTACCGCAGATAGTGTGAATCCACCGAGCAATGTCCAGTCAATGCTTTCGCTGCCCTGTAAATCGCCGGTGAAACCAATCAGCGACTTGGCTGCAATAATGAACAGGGAAGTGCCCACCGCCAGTTTCATCGGCATGCGCGCCAGAATAACGAGCGCAGGAATGATTAGAAATCCGCCACCGGCTCCCACGAGTCCGGTCAGTACACCTACCACTGTGCCTTCGAGCAGAATCATCGGGTAGTTATATTGCATCTGTGCATCTTCATCCTGTTCTTCCGATTTTTTTCCGGGACGTATCATCGTTATGGATGCCATAATCATGACAACGGCAAACAGCAACATCAGCGCAATGGGTTTGGTGAGTGAGAAGGTGCCGATTTGCATGATTTCATCCGGAATGAATGGTACGAGCCACAGTCGGGTGGCATAGACCGCCAGAATAGACGGTATGCCGAAAATGAAGACCGTTTTGAAATCTACTTTTTTCTGTAAGGCACTTTGTATGCCGCCCACCAATGCGGTGGAGCCCACGATAAAAAGGGAATAGGCGGTGGCCATGACGGGTTCTACGCCCATAATATAAACCAAAATCGGAACGGTAAGAATAGAACCGCCACTGCCAATTAAACCCAGTGAAACGCCTACGAGTGCTGCTAAAATGTATCCTAAGATTTCCATGTAATGTCTGTTTTGTACTACAAAGTTAGCGCACCGGATAGGGGAATAGCTGTAACAATAGTTACACAACGATTTTCGTTTTTGTTATGCTGTATAATATTAAGCATTTTTTGTATTATTGTGTAGCTATGACAGGTCAGGAATTACTACTTCGGAACATTGCCCGTTTTATTGCGCTCGATGAAGCGGAAATAAGTTTTCTGTTGTCTTCGCTCAAGGTGAAAAAATTGCGCAAGAGGCAGTATTTCCTGCAGGAAGGGGATGTCTCCAAATGGCAGGCCTTCGTATGTCAGGGTTGCATGCGGGTGTTCGAAGTGGACGAAAAAGGCGTGGAACATGTCATTCAGTTTGCGCCCGAAGACTGGTGGGTAGGCGATTTGTACAGCTTTTACACGGGGCAGCCTACACGACTGAATGTAGAGGCCATGGAAGATACGGAGTTGTATATCTTTGACAAGGACGCGCTGGACGTGCTGTACGAAAAGATCCCCAAGTTTGAACGTTATTTCAGATTGCTGATGCAGAATGCGCTGATAGCCTTACAGGAACGCGTTTTATCTTCGATGTCGCGCACGGCTTCCGAGCGGTACGATGATTTCATCCGCCGCTATCCGCAGATAGAACAGCGCGTACCCAATCATCAGATAGCCTCTTATCTGGGTATCAAACCGGAATCGCTGAGCCGCATCCGCAGTCAGTCGCTGCAGAAGAGGAAGTCAAACTCTTAACGTATATCAATTAAATTTCTTAAGCCACATCATTCCCCGGGTGTGCCTATTTGTAGCAACTTTGCAGTACAAAAATGTTACAGATATGAAAACAACAATGCACCTGCTGAACACCATGACATCATGGGTAGGCAAAAAAGCCACGATAGCGGCTTTCATAACATTCGGATTCCTGAGCGCTCAGGCACAAACACCTGCCACCGTGTGGAATCTCGATAAATCACATTCCGCGGTTTCTTTCGAAATCGATCACATGGTGATTTCTGAAGTACAAGGTAAATTCAACGAGTTTACGGCAGATGTAAAAGCGGATAAAGCGGATTTTACAGATGTAAAAGGTACGATTACCATCGCGCTGAAAAGTATCGATACGGATAATGACAAACGCGATGAGCACCTGCGCAGCGCAGATTTCTTTGACGTAGAAAAAAATCCGAACATGACTTTCGTAATTAAAAAATTCACGAAAGTAAGCGGCAAGCAGTACAAAGTAACCGGTGACTTAACGCTGAACGGTATCACCAAAACGGTTACGCTGAACGCGAAATTTGGCGGCATTATCAAAGATCCTTGGGGACTGACCCGTACAGGTATCACAGTAACCGGAGAAATTGACCGTTACGCATTCGGTCTGAAATACAATGCAGCACTCGAAGCCGGCGGATTGACCATCGGACAGAAAGTAAATATTAAAGTGGCGTTGGAATTTACGAAAGCAAATTAATTGTTTTCATAGTGTGATGCGTGGGCGCGACCAAAGGTCGCGCCCTTTTCTTTTATATGATAAAAATCAAAAAAAATGGAAATAACATTTTCTTTTAAATTTTGATATGTTATTTGAAATATGTATTTTTGGTTTTTACAGAGTTTTAAAAATGAAAATATAATATCAATAATATGGATTTCAAGGATCAAATAAAACAACTGGGAGATAGAGTTAATAAACTTAAAGATCAGATACAAACAGAAGAAGCAACTAAAAATGCATTCATTATGCCTTTTCTGCAAACTTTAGGATATGACGTTTTCAATCCACTTGAAGTTGTTCCGGAATTTGTGGCTGACATTGGAATTAAAAAAGGTGAAAAGATTGATTATGC
>JADLAH010000289.1 GCA_020848315.1 Chitinophagales bacterium
AAAAGTTTATGAACTTCTAAACTTAGTTGATGGCTATCTACTAGCAAATGGAGAAGAACTAAAACATAACTACACCTAACAGCAAGCAAGCGCAATAGCTCGCAGTCTGCTAAATACAAACATTATCTTCCGTAAGATTTTTTTACTAAATTTAAACGTTCTGCATCGCAGTCGCTACCTCGCCTGCCTGCGGAACGTTAACACAAAAAATGAGACACCAGTAGTTTTCACCACTCATGTCTCATTCTAATTACTAACTACTAAGTACTTAGTACTATTCTCACACAAAGAAATCCGGTGTCAGTGGCACGCCCGGTTTCACGGCGTATGGTTCGAGGTCGGTAATGCCTTCACTGTGCAGCACTTCATCATCCATAAAGAAATTTCCGGTCGTGGTTTTAGCGTCTCTTTTCAGGATATAATAAGCCGCGTCGGCAATGATATCAGGCTTTCTGGAGGTATTCGCCACCGTCTCGCCGCCCAGCAGGTTCATGACGGCAGCCGTAGCGATCGTGGTACGTGGCCAGAGCGCGTTCACGCCTATCTTGCCGCGGTATTCACCACCCAGTCCGAGTACCACCAGGCTCATGCCGAATTTGGCAATGGAATAGCCGGTATGTCCCGCAAACCAACGCTCCGTGATGGAAGTCAGCGGTGGCGACAACATCAGGATATGCGGATTTTCCGCTTTCAGCAAATGCGGAATACACATCTTGGAACACAGGAAAGTACCGCGCGTATTGATGTCCTGCATCAGGTCATATCGCTTCATATCGAGTTGCGCAATCGGCGACAGATTGATCGCGGAGGCATTGTTCACCAGAATATCGATACCACCGAAAGTATCTACTGTTTGCTGCACCGCCGCAGCCACTTCCTCATCATTGCGGATATCGCATTTGATGCCGAGTCCCTGGCCACCTGCTTTGGTCATATCGTCCGCGGCCGTGAAGATAGTGCCCCCCAGCTTCGGATGCACTTCCGTACTTTTTGCGGCAATCACAATATTGGCGCCTTCCGCAGCCAGTTTCATTCCTATGGCATGTCCGATGCCGCGTGTCCCGCCGGAGATAAATACAGTTTTGTTTTTGAATGTTGACATGAAGTGTTTATTTTAATTGATATTCAGAACGAACGGTAATGGAGGCCGTTTTTATTTTACTTGATGTATTGAAAGAACCGCCGTAGCTGTAATCTTCATCGCTGTTTTTTCCGGTAATCTGAAAAATGCCCATCGTCGATTTCACCAGTTTACCCAATCCTGCATCGGAGTTTTTGGCAATGGTTTCCGCCCTCAGCTTCGCATCGGAAGAAGCCTTGGCCAGCAAGTCTATCTTCACATCTTTCAGTTTGGAATAATAATAGCGCGGCGCGGAGGAATTGAGTTCTATGCCCTGGTCGATGAGCTGCGCGATGTCCTTGTACACGCTTTCCACTTTCGCCACTTCAGACGATTCAATGCGCACATTCTGTATCAGGTTGTATCCATTGAAACGCTGCGTATATCCGCCGCGCTCATTGGTTTCGCTGACATAGTCTTTATTGATAATCACGGAAGAAAAAGCAATCTCTTTGTCATTGATACCCATGGATTGCAGGAAAGTCCGTATTTTCTTTTCATCGTCTTTCAGTTGCGCATACGCCGATTTCATATCAAACGACTGCCGGTTATAGCTGCCGTCCCACACAATCAGGTCGCTTTCAAAGTTGGTTTCCGCCAGTCCCGTCACCAATACAGTCTGCTGTTGACGGAATTTGTATTTGTAGGCATTTCCCAAAAGAAATGTGCCTGTAATGAAAGCGACGCCTGCTATCAGTGCCACCCAAAGTCTGTTATCTGTTGTCATAATTATCAAATGTAAATAAAAGAAACCAAACAGGCAATAAGCATGTTTATGGGAATAACTTAACTTTCAATTTACAATGCATGCATTGAATTTAGTTATATTTGGAACATAAAAAAAGATAATCATGAAAAAAGTAGTCTTTATTGATGGTGTACGAACACCATTTTTGAAATCGGGAACGGATTATATGGATTTAATGTCTTACCAGTTAGGACAATTCGCCATCAAAGGCCTGCTCGACAGAACCGGCATTGACGTGAACGAAATAGACCGCGTAATATATGGCAATGTAATTTCCAATGTGCGCACGGAAAACGTAGCCAGAGAAGCAGCTGTAACAGCGGGTATTCCGGTAAAAGCACCGTGCAACACCGTAAAACAGGCTTGTATCTCCGCCAATCAGGCAATAGCCAATGCTGTGGATTCCATCCAGCTCGGCAGAGCGGACGTCATCGTTTCCGGCGGTACGGAATGTACTTCGGACACACCTATCGGATACACCAAAGAGATGCGCAAAAAACTGTTTGCCGCACAGAAGCTGAGTACGCCGATGGAATATGCAAAATTTGCAACCACCCTGCGTCCGAACGACTTCCTGCCGGACAGACCGTCTGTATCTGAATTTATTACCGGCAGAACAATGGGACAGGATTGCGAAATTCTGGCGCAGAAATTCGGGGTTACACGCGAAGAACAGGACGTGTTCGCGACCGCTTCTCACACCAATGCAGCCAAAGCACAGGAAGCCGGTTTGCTGAACGACGTAGTGCCGGTGCAATTGCCGCCTAACTTCACCCCTATCGTGAAAGACAACGGCGTTCGCGGCGATTCTACCGTAGAAAAAATGGCTAAACTGAAACCGGCCTTTGATAAATATGTAGGCACCATCACGGCGGCCAACGCGTCTTTCCTGACAGACGGTGCCACGGCGGTATTGCTGACTTCGGAAGACAAAGCCAAAGAACTGGGACTGACACCGAAAGCGGAAATCGTAGACTATGCATTCACGGGTGGAGATTTATATGAAGAATTATTGTTGGGTCCTGCGTATTCTATCGCGGCGGTACTGAAACAAACCGGCCTCACACTGGCAGATATCGATGTATTTGAAATCCACGAAGCATTTGCAGGACAGGTTTTAGCGAACCTGAAAGCCCTCGCTTCTGACGAATGGTGCAAAAAACAACTCGGTCTGGACAAGGCTATCGGCGCTATTCCGATGGAAAAAATCAACCGTTGGGGTGGTTCATTGGCTATCGGTCACCCGTTCGGTGCTACCGGTGGTCGCTTAATCACGATGGCTGCCAATCGACTGCATAAAGAAGGCGGAAAATATGCATTGCTGGCAGCCTGCGCAGCCGGTGCACATGGCCACGCGATGATCATTAAAAAATATGAAACAACAGAACAGAAAGTGAAAAATGTTGCTAAAAATGTTATTGCAGCTGCAGAAGAAAAACTGGAAGATCTGAAAGAAAAAATTCAATAATCAGCCTTTAAAACGGTTAAAATCATACAGCTATGGCGACGTTAAAACGCGAAGACTATATCACCATCGAAAAGCATGCGAATGGCGTATGTACTATCTGGATGGATCAGAAAAATGAGAAAATCAATAAAATCGGGCCGGATTTAATCAGCCTGTTTGAAGAGGTTTTCACAGAACTGGATAAAGATAATTCCATCAAGGCTTTTGTACTCACCAGCAAGAAGAAAGACTTCATCGCCGGTGCGGATATCGAAGCATTTCAGAAAGTGGAAAAACCGGGCGATTGGAAGCCGATTGCACGCAAAGGACATGCTATTCTCAACAAGATAGAGCAATCCAAAAAGCCTGTAGTAGCTGCCATCCACGGCAACGCGCTCGGCGCGGGACTCGAAATCGCGCTGGCCTGCCACGCCCGTATCGCGTCCAACGACAAGTCGACGAAAATGGCACTGCCGGAAATCAAACTCGGCTTGCTGCCGGGCGGCGGCGGCACACAGCGTCTGCCACGACTGGTGGGCTTGCAAGCGTCGCTGGATATGATGCTGACCGGCAAAAATATATTCGCCTATCCTGCTCTGAAAATGGGATTGGTAGATAAGGTCGTGCATGTTTCTTCTTTACAGAATGCGGCGCACAAACTGGCACTGGAACTGGTGGCGAAACCTATCAAGCGCCAGCGCAATGAGCTCAGCCTCGACACCCTGAAAGCCGGCATTCCGGTGTTGCAGCAAACACTGACCAACCTTGTGCTGGAAGCACCATTGGTGAATAAAATCGTGTTTGACCAGGCAAAGAAAATGGTGGACAAACAGACACAAGGCAACTATCCTGCGCCTTACCGCATTATGGAATGTGTGGAAATAGGCTGGAATCAGGGCGCGGAAAAAGGTTATGAAGCAGAAGTAGAAAAGTTTGAAGAACTCATTCTGTCGCCGGTATCCCGACAGCTGATCAATATTTTCTTTGCCATGACGGACAAAAAGAAAAATCCGTACGGTGAGGATAAAGTAAAACATGTACATCGCCTCGGCATGATTGGTGCCGGATTCATGGGCGCAGGCATAGCGCAGGTATCCATGGACGGCGGTATGCACGTGCTGCTGAAAGATATCAATCAGGAAATGATTAACAGCGCCTACAAATCCATCTACAGCGATTACAACAAGAAAGTATCGAAAAAAGCGATGACCAAAATTGAGCTGGAAGAAAAGATGGCGATGCTCTCCGGCAGCCTGAACTATGAAGACCTGGACAATCAGGAAATTGTAGTGGAAGCAGTTTTTGAAGACCTCCACCTGAAACAACGCATTATCGCGGATGTGGAAGCCAATGCAAAACCGAATACCATTTTCGCCTCCAATACTTCCGCATTACCTATCAAACAGATTGCGGCAAAAGCAAAACATCCTGAACTGGTGATTGGTATGCACTACTTCTCTCCTGTTCCGAAAATGCCATTACTGGAAATTATCAAAACAGAACAAA
>JADLAH010000290.1 GCA_020848315.1 Chitinophagales bacterium
AATCCCGGGCGTATCGAATGCCAACTTCCTGAAAGCAGCGGTGAACGAAATCCGCAAGTCCAAAGGCTTAGACCCGATGGCTCCGAATGATTTTCTGAAACTGATGCGCGAAAAAATGGAGTTAGTGGAAATGAAAAAAGATTTTATTTCCCGTTCTGTCAACCAAGGTTTTTCCGGCGGTGAGAAAAAACGCAACGAAATATTCCAAATGGCTATGCTCGACCCGAAACTGGCCATCCTCGATGAAACGGATTCCGGTCTCGATATCGATGCATTGCGTATTGTAGCGAATGGCGTCAATAAACTGCGCACTAAAGACAATGCCTTTATCGTCATCACCCACTATCAGCGTTTACTGGATTATATCGTGCCGGATGTTGTACACGTCATGTACGACGGTAAAATCGTGAAATCCGGCGATAAAAACCTGGCACTGGAACTGGAAGAAAAAGGATACGATTGGGTGAAGGAATTGGATAATGTAGCAATGTAACAATTCATCAATGTATCAATAATTGATAAATTATAATAATGATAAACGAACTAGAAAATATACTTCCAGCCGTCAAAAACGAAAGCCAGAAAGCATCGTTGCAAAACGCTATTGCGATTGGTATTCCTTCCATGAAACAGGAAGAATGGAAATACACGTATTATAACAAAATCCTGCAACAAGGCTTTCAGCCTGCCGCCTCAGCCTTTGATGGTGTTGCTCACCAACAAACGACTATCGCAAAAGAATTCATCGAAGCCAATTCCGTATCCCAAAACAGGATTGTATTCCTGAATGGCATTTTCCATCCGGAATTATCTACGCTGACCACGCATCCGAAAATCAACTTCTGGAATAGCAACAACACTGCCGAAAGTCAGACAAAAGATTTTCTGATTGAGCTGAATAACGCACTGTCCACCGATGGTTTCTTTATGGAAATCGGTGACCATGTCGTACTAAATGAGTTGGTCGAGATTTTTTACATCAACGATAACTGCCGACAGATTATCAATCTGAAAAACCAGATTAAAGTCGGCAAAAATTCGCAGATAAAATTCGCGGAATATTCCATCAGCGCGGATGGTTCACCGGCCTACAACAATACGGTAACCCGCATGGAAGTGGCGGAAAATGCGCTGGTAGAATTTTATAAAATACAGGATGGCGGCGCCTTATTTAACATCACCGACAATATGTTCGTCGCGCAGGCGGCCAGTTCCGTATGTAACGTCACCACCCTGTCGCTGACCGGCGGCATCACCCGAAATGTATTGCAATTTGACATCAACGGCGAACGCGCGGAATCGCACATGAATGGTCTGTATTTACTGGAAAATGAAGAACACGTGGACAACAGAACATTGGTAAACCACAACGTGGCTAACTGCGAAAGTTTTGAGTTATACAAAGGCATTCTGGGCGGAAAATCCACCGGCGTGTTTAACGGAAAAATTGTAGTGGCACAGGCAGCGCAAAAAACCAACGCATTCCAAAGCAACCGCAATTTATTGCTGAGCAATGACGCGAATATTTACACCAAACCACAATTGGAAATTTTTGCGGATGATGTGAAATGTTCGCATGGCGCTACCTCTTCCCAGATTGAAGACAGCGAATTATTTTACCTGCAGGCACGCGGCATCGGCAAAGAAATGGCGCGCGGTTTACTCGTATTTGCTTTCGGAGAAGAAGTGGTGGAGAAAATCAAACACGAAGCATTGAAAGAGAAAATGGAAAAACGAATTGGAGAGTTGTTGAAGATTGATTTATAACAGATGCTGAAACGAGTTCAGCATGACGCTTGTGCTTGCAGTCGTCATTCCGAACTTGTTTCGGAATCCAATACAAAACTAACATGTTAAACATACCACAAATACGAGCCGATTTCCCTATCCTCAGCGAACAAATTCGCGGGAAACAACTCGTGTATTTAGATAACGGCGCTTCCACACAGAAGCCGCAATCGGTGATTGATGCGGAGCGCTATTACTACGAACATCAGTATGCCAACATCCACCGCGGTGTGCATTATTTGTCGCAGATAGGAACGGATTTGTATGAGAATGTCCGCCGACAGATTCAGCAGTTCATCCACGCGAAGCACGAACACGAAATCATTTATACCAAAGGTACTACCAACGCCATCAATTTAGTGGCTTATACCTTCGGCAGGAAGTTTATTCAGGAGGGCGATGAAATCGTAGTCACAGAAATGGAACACCATTCCAATATTGTGCCGTGGCAGATGTTGTGTGAGGAGAAAAAATGCGTACTGAAATATATTCCGTTGCAGCCAGACGGTTCCATCCGACTGGAAGATGCGGAACAACTGATTACACCGAAAACGAAACTGGTCAGCGTGACCTATGTTTCCAATGCTCTGGGCACCATCAATCCGATTCAGGAACTGATTGCACTGGCACATAAAAACGGCGCAAAAATACTGATTGACGCGGCACAGGCCATTCAGCATTTCACCATCGATGTGCAGGCGCTGAATTGCGATTTCCTGGTGTTTTCCGGACATAAAATCTACGGTCCCACCGGCACCGGCATTTTATACGGCAAAGAAGACATCCTGAATGCGATGCCACCCTTTGAAGGCGGCGGCGACATGATCAAAACCGTGTCGTTCAAAGGAACAGAGTTCAATGATTTACCGTTCAAGTTTGAAGCCGGCACGCCGAATATCGCGGGCTGCATTGCACTGGGAACGGCCATAGAATATGTGCAGCAACTCGGACTGGAAAATATCCGTCAGTATGAAACGGAATTGCTCGACTATGCCACTGCGCAATTATCGCAGATAGAAGGTCTGAAAATTTACGGCACGGCGGCACACAAATCTTCTGTCATTTCCTTTTTGCTGGACAGCATTCACCCTTACGATGTCGGTGTGATACTCGACAATATGGGCATTGCCATCCGCACGGGACACCACTGCGCGCAACCGGTGATGGATCATTTCGGAATTCCGGGCACCTGCCGCGCCACCTTCGCGTTCTACAACACCAAAGAAGAAGTGGATGCCTTGGTGGCTGGTATTTTAAAAGCTAAAAAAATGTTGAGTTAATGCATACCATCAACGACATACAAGACGACATTATCGAGGATTTTTCCATGTACGACGACTGGAACGATAAATATGAATATCTGATTGAATTCGGGAAATCCTTGCCATTAATCGATGAGCAATACAAAACGGAAGATAACAGAATACACGGCTGTCAGAGTAAAGTATGGCTGCACGGTGAGCTGAAAGACGGAAAACTGTATTTCTTTGCGGATTCAGACGCGATTATCACTAAAGGCATTGTTGGTTTGTTGGTTAAAGTACTGAGCGGCCACACGCCGAAAGAAATCGCGGACGCGGATCTGTATTTCATCGGCAAAATCGGATTGCAGGAACACCTCTCGCCTACCCGCGCGAACGGATTGGTGAGCATGATTAAAAAAATGAAAACTTACGGAATCGCTTTTCAGGCAGCCAATTAAATAAGCCACTAAGATCACTTAGTGAATTTAGTGTCTTAGTGGTAAAAAAGATAAACAATGGAAACAGCAACACAAAAATCATTCATGGAAATCAAAGACGAAGCGATTGCGCAGATTCAAACCATTTACGATCCGGAAATTCCGGTGAATATCTACGAACTGGGATTGATTTACGAAGTAAATGTAGACATCGACAACAACGTACATGTGCTGATGACCTTAACCGCGCCCAACTGCCCTGCAGCGGAAAGCCTGCCGGCGGAAGTGGAACAAAAAATCAGCGCCATCGACGGGGTGAAAAGCTGTAAAGTGGAAATCACCTTTGAACCAACCTGGGACCAGGAAATGATGAGCGAAGCCGCCAAGCTGGAACTGGGATTTTTGTCATTGTACAATTCATTAATTATACAATTAATGAATAAGAGAAATCCACACGACATTTTGACATCAAAAACACCTAGCACAATTTTTGCACAACATAATAAATCTGAAATCTTAATTCTAAAATCAAAAATCAAACCAATATGTATCCAGAACACATGACCAAGCCGATGGCGGCTGAATTGGAAAATGCAGGTTTCACCTCATTGAAAACACCGGAAGAAGTAAGCGCTATCTTAGAACAAAAAGAAGGCACCGTATTCTTAGTAATCAACTCCGTATGTGGTTGCGCGGCAGCCAATGCGCGTCCGGCTGCGATTGCAGCGGCAAAAAACGAAAAACACCCGGACAGACTCGTGACCGTATTCGCGGGCGTAGACGGCGCTGCGGTGGCCAAAGCCAGAGAATACACCTTCCCTTTCCCGCCAAGTTCACCAAGTATGGCTGTTTTCAAAGACGGCAAACTCGTGCACATGGTAGAGCGCCACATGATTGAAGGCCGACCAGCCAAAATGATTGCGGACAACCTGGTAGCCGCTTTCAACGAATACTGTTAAAAAATAAGGAGAGCCATTGCGGCTCTCCCCTAATTTAACACTACTACCAATATCTATGATGAGATATATACTATAACGCTCATTTTGCTGTTTTCATATCCCAAATTCCGCTAAAGAATGTTAAAAAGAGACTTGCGCATCGTTTTTATGGGCACACCCGATTTTGCGGTGCCGTCTTTGGATATTTTAGTGCAAAACAACTACGATGTTGTGGGCGTCATCACTGCTCCTGACAAGCCTGCGGGACGCGGACAGCAATTGCAGCAAAGTGCCGTAAAAAAATACGCTGTAGAAAAAGGACTACACATTCTGCAACCGGAAAAACTGAAAAATCCCGAATTTATCGCGGAACTGAAAGCACTGGAGGCTAATCTCTTCATCGTGGTGGCCTTCCGCATGTTGCCGGAAATGGTGTGGCAGATGCCGGAGTATGGCACTTTCAACTTACATGCTTCTCTCCTGCCGCAATATCGCGGCGCGGCTCCCATCAACTGGGCGGTCATCAACGGTGAAAAGGAAACGGGCGTCACCACCTTCTTTCTGCAACATGAAATTGACACCGGCAATATCATCTTACAGGAGACCATAAAAATTGAAGAAGAGGACAATGCAGGAACTGTACATGACAAGTTAATGACTGTCGGATCTCAGTTAGTTTTAAAGACAGTCCGTGCTATTGAAGAAAACAAAGTGCAGGAAAGTCCGCAGTCGGCAATAAATAGTCCGCAGTTGAAGCACGCACCGAAGATATTCAAAGAAACCTGTCTGATTGACTGGCAAAGACCGGCAGCGGAAATACATAACCTGATCAGAGGACTCTCCCCTTATCCGGCAGCTTTCACCTATCTCGATGGAAAAGTTTTGAAGATATACAGTGCGCAGATTGCTCAAAGCAATTCCACCGCTGACAACATAACAGTGAACAGTCAGCCTGCCAGCATAACGGTCAGCACTGATAATAAGACTTATCTTTCCATAAAATGCGCGGATGCCTGGCTGGATATTCAGGAACTGCAACTCGAAGGTAAGAAGCGGATGAAAACGGATGAATTTCTGCGCGGATACCGTTTCTCCGGATAATACATCCCATTTTTTTATCTTGCGTGCATAAATAAATTCCGGCAGCATACACTCTGATATCGTTTTACTTGTAAATTTGTTAAAACGGTATTTATATGCGCAGAGACTGGTGGAAATGGGGCGATCCCAAAGAAATAAAACACATCAACGACTATCCGAAAGTAAAAGCGTTTGTCGAAGAACGCTGGAAAACTCATTTACGGGAGGATTTCTTCCCACCAAAAACCTTTGAATTACCTGTTATTTCCGACAAAAAGAAAGAACAAATCCGGAATATCTTCGCATCCATTTATCCAAAAAAAATCTCGTTCAGTGAAGATGACCGCCTGTTTGTATCACTCGGAAAGAGTTATTACGATGTCATCCGCATCTTCAACGGGGCCGGATTTATATCGCCGGATGTCGTCATTCAGCCTACTACACACGAAGAAATTCAATATATTCTGACGCAGGCACACGCCAACAATGTGCATATCATTCCTTTCGGTGGCGGCACCAATGTCGTCGGCGCGCTTTCTATGGATAATATCGCGGGGCGGCCGGAAATAAAATGCACCGTCGACCTCCGCAATTATAAAAGAATGGTGAAACTGGATACAGAAAATCTGACTGCCACCTTTGAAGCCGGTATTCTGGGGCCGGAACTCGAAAAGATACTGCAATCCAAAGGCTATACACTCGGCCATTTCCCGCAATCCTTCGAATATTCCACCCTGGGTGGCTGGATAGTGACACGCGGCGCCGGACAGGAATCTACCTATTACGGCAAGATGGAAGATTTGGTGGAACATGTGAAGGTGGCCACTCCGGTGGGCACACTGGAAAGCAATGCCTTTTCTCACGATGCTTCGGGTATCAACGTGCTCCCGTTTTTTGTCGGCAGCGAAGGCACCCTCGGTATTGTTACGGAAGCGACCATAAAAATCAAGAAGCTGCCGAAAAACTATCGCTGGATAGTGGCGCTGTTCCCGACTTTCCAGGATGGCACCAATTACCTGAAAACACTGGCACAGTCGGGCGTAAAACCATCTGTGGTGCGCCTTTCAGATGCTAACGAAACCAACCTGTATTCAAAAATGTCATCCGGACATGAAACGCCGGGTGTATTAAATGACCTGAAAAAGGAAGCGCAAAAACTATTGCTGCAATGGAAAAACCTGACGGAACCTTGCGTGCTGATTATGCGATTCCCACAGGGCGACATCAGTGTATCTTCACAGGTAATTTATGCCAAAACGTTGGTGGAAAAACACAAAGGCATGCTCGCTCCGAATACGATCGGTGACAAATGGGCGGAAAGCAGATTCAAATTGCCGTATCTCCGCGACACACTGGTAGAACATTCCATTTATATCGATACCATGGAAACGATGGTGCAATGGAAAGACGTTCCGAAGCTGCATCAGGCACTCACCCGTGAACTGCACAAATCAGCCGCTTTCAACAAATCAAAAGGGATTTTTCTCGCACATATTTCTCACATCTATCCAAATGCGGCCTGTATGTATTTCACCCTGATCACACCTATGTTGCGCGGACGCGAGATAGAACAGTGGCAGGAACTCAAGGATCTTGTGACCAATACCATCATGCAGCACAACGGCTCGGTGTCGCACCACCACAGTGTCGGCCTCGACCACCAGAAATGGTATAAGAAATACACCGACAGCCTTGCACTGGAAGTATTGCGCAGCGTTAAACAAAAACTCGATCCGAAAGGGATCATGAATCCGGGAAAATTATTCAGCTGACAACATGAGCCGCGCTAACCACATACAACGGGCTACTTCCGAAATCTTTGATATCGTCATCATCGGTGGCGGTATTACGGGCGCCGGCATCGCGCGCACTGCCGCCCGCAAAGGCTGGAAGACCTTGATTATTGACAAGAATGATTTCGCATTCGGTACCAGTTCGCGCTCCGCAAAGATGATACACGGCGGACTCCGCTATTTACAGCAATTGCAGATAAAACTGGTCAAAGAAGCATTGCTTGAACGCGAACATCTGCTGCAGGAATATCCGCATCTGGTGAAACCGCAGCCATTCTTCATGCCCATTTTCAAATCGAGATTCAATAAACTAAAACTCGGCATCGGATTATCCGGCTATGATTACCTTACCGGCGCCAGCAGCATGCCCAAACATGCGAAGCTGGATATGGAGGAAGTGAAAATGCGCTTTCCGCAACTGAAAACCGACCAAATGATTGGCGGTTATGTCTATTATGATGCCAGAACCAACGATGCACGACTGACTAATGAAGTCATACAGGAAGCAACAGATGCAGGTGCTATCGCGCTGAACTATTTCGGAGTAAGCAGCTTTCAGAAAGACGGAGAACAGCTGTCTTCCCTTACTTGCCAGGATATGCTTACGAATGCCACATACACCATTCAGGCGAAGGTATATGTCTCTGCCACCGGAATCTGGACGGACGAGCTGCTCAAAGAATATGACATCCGAGATAAACAAACTTATATGATGCCCAGCAAGGGCGTACATCTGATTCTGCCGGCCACCCACTTTCCGCAGGATTGTGTGTTGCTGCTCCCGACCGCCAACGGAGATGGCCGCATGATATGGTGCATGCCGTGGGAAGACGGACTTTGTGTGGCCGGCACCACCGATACCGACTACAAAGGCGGCAA
>JADLAH010000291.1 GCA_020848315.1 Chitinophagales bacterium
AAGATTTCTCCACCAATGAACAACTGAAAAATATGTCTCCGCTCGACGCTTTTCTGCAGGAAAAGGGTTCGGCACTGTTTGGCTATCTGCCGAAAACCGCGGAAGATGACAAATACCGGATAACGGAAGAAAAAGTAGCCCTGGGCAAAAAGCTCTATTTTGATGTGCGTCTATCAAAAGACAATACTATCAGTTGTAATTCCTGTCATAATCTGTCCACTTTCGGTGTCGACAATCGTTCTTTCTCGCCGGGTAATGACGGTGGACTCGGAGGACGCAACTCACCTACCGTACTGAATGCCGCGCTGCACAGCAAACAATTCTGGGACGGTCGCGCAAAAGATGTGGAAGAACAGGCCGGCGGACCTATCCTCAATCCGGTGGAAATGGCCATACCTTCTGAAGATTTTCTGGTAAAACGCCTCCACCTGATAGAGGAATACGGCGACCTTTTTGCCAAGGCTTTCCCTGCAGACGAGGATCCGATTTCCTATTGGAATGTGCAGCAGGCTATCGCCGCATTTGAGCGAAAACTCATCACACCTTCCAAACTGGATGACTACCTCAAAGGCGACCTCAAAGCACTCACCCAACAACAGAAAGACGGGATGAAAGCCTTTATTGAAACAGGCTGTACCACCTGTCATACCGGCAATGCGCTGGGCGGAACGATGTTCCAGAAGTTCGGTGTATACGGCAATTACTGGGATTTCACGAAGAGCGCCAAAATTGACAACGGTGTTTTTGATATTTCAAAAAATGAAAATGACAAATACGTATTTAAAGTCCCTTCGCTGCGCAATATAGAAAAAACCGGTCCGTATTTCCATGATGGCAGCGTGAGCAGCCTGAAAGCGGCGGTGGACATCATGGCACAAACGCAATTAAACAAAAAACTGACCGACAAGGAGCAGGATGATATCGTGGCGTTTTTAAGCAGTCTGACAGGCGACATTCCGGCAGCATACAAACAACCGTAAACCTACTTTATGTTACCTTAAACGGGGCGGCTCTTTTAGAACCGCCCCGTTTTTATTTTTTAACTTCTGCACTATCGATTTTATTGTATTTTTGATGGTATCTATGAAGAAATGGTTCGGCATATGCTGTCTTTTACTCACCCTGCAGGTGAAGGCATCCTACATCCTCATTCCGATGGATGAATCGCAAAGCAACCACCTCAAAGCCTACGGTATAGCGTACTGGGTACTCAACAAAAGCATTCCGGTAGACTGGCTGCTCAACTATCGCGGCGGCAGCTTCGCATTCCCGTATCAGCAGGAACTGGAAAAGGAATGCCTCGTGCGCAATGTGCGGTTTGAAACAATCGCGGATGCCTCCATGAGCAAGATATTGCAGGAAATCGCGCTGCCGGAAGTGAATATGGATGCCATCCGTCTGGAGAAGCCGCCGCGTGTAGCGGTTTATTCTCCGAAAACCAATAACCCTTGGGACGACGCAGTGACGCTCGTCCTAACCTATGCCGAGATTCCGTACAAAGTCATCTACGACGAAGAAATTCTGGATGATGAACTGCATCTGTACGACTGGCTGCACCTGCACCACGAAGATTTTACAGGACAGTACGGAAAATTCTGGGCGGCTTATCAGCATGCTGACTGGTATAAGAAACAGGTGGCAGACTATGAAATGCGTGCCCAAAAACTGGGATTCAATAAAGTATCACAGGAGAAACTGGCGGTAGCCAGAAAAATCCGTGATTTTGTAATGGGCGGTGGTTATATGTTTGCGATGTGTTCTGCTACCGATTCCTACGATATCGCGCTGGCCGCTGATGGCGTTGATATCTGCCACACCCCTTTCGACCACGACCCGATGGATCCGAATGCCCAGCAAAAACTTGACTTTTCCAAGGGATTTGCTTTTCAGAATTACCTCATCAGCACCAATCAGTATGAATACGAATTTTCCACGATAGATGTGCCTTCGCTGCGGCCGATGTCTGAAAATATGGACTTTTTCACCTTATTTGATTTCTCGGCAAAATGGGATCCGGTGCCATCTATGCTGACGCAGAATCACGAGCGGATGATTAAAGGATTCATGGGGCAGACTACTGCCTACCGAAAGCAACATATCAAACAGGACGTGCTGATTATGGGAGAAAATAAAAGTTTGCAGGAAGCCAAATACATACACGGTACTTACGGCAAAGGCACGTGGACATTTTACGGCGGACATGATCCGGAAGATTATCAGCATAGGGTGGGCGATCCGGTAACAGATCTCAACCTGCATCCCAACTCTGCGGGATATCGCCTGATACTGAACAATATCCTGTTTCCTGCGGCCAAGAAAAAACCGCAGAAAACCTGATTATTCGTGAATACTATATTCAAAAAACTCCATCACAGGATTGTGCAGCAACTGCTTGCAGGCAGCTTCCACCTGTGCGGCGGCGGCTTCTTTTGAGTCAGCCTCAATTTTCAGCGTAATATGTTTGCCGATACGCACCTGAGAAGTGGCAAATCCCAGCTTGTGCAGGCTGTTTTCAACTGCTTTTCCCTGAGGATCCAGTAATTCTCTCAGCGGCATAACGTTTATTTCTGCGGTGTAAATCATGCTACTAAGTTAGGGCTTATTGCTTATTTGTCGCAACAAAAACGGGAAAAAATTCCATTACAACAATCTGTTAATGTCCGCCCATGCTATCCTGATTCAGCTTGTAGGTTTTGGCCAGCAACACAATCGGAACGGTAACAACAATAAAAACCGTGAGATAGTGAAATATGTCAATATAACTCAGGATAGAAGCCTGTTTATCGATAGAATAATTCAGAAATGCCAGTGCCTGTTGCGAGGCTTTCTCACCATCGCCGGAAGCAGCCATGAGTCCGTTTTTCATTCCGGCAAGTCGCTCCTGCAACAAAATATTATCGGGTGTTACGTGTTGCAGGATATTGGCACGGTGTTCCGCGCTCAGGGTCTCATTGAGCACACCAATGATTGCCACACTCATCGAGCCACCAATCTGCCGTATCATGTTGGAAATACCGGAAGCCTGTCCTACGTCTTTCCCGTTTAATCCACCTAAAGTCAGTGCAGACAAAGGCACAAACAGGAATGCCATGCCAAAGCCGCGCACCAACAACGGCCAGAACATCGCGTCGGCACCGGTATTGGAGGTAAAAATAAACGATGACCAATAGACAAAAATACCGGTGATGGTAAATCCTCCGATAATCATAAATTTGGGTGGTGTTCCTTTCGACAGCAGGCCTCCCACTACCGGCATGAGCAGCCCGCTGAGCATCGCGCCGGGAATGAACATTTCACCGGATAATTCAGCGGTAAATCCGAGGAAACGCTGCATATAAATCGGATAAATAAATACGCTGCCAAACAGGATAAAACCCAGTATAAAATTCATCACCGTGGCGATGGCGACATTCCCTTTTGCCAGCACGCGCAGGTCGACAATAGGATGTTCGGTAGTGAGCATGCGCACAATAAAACCAATGATTCCCAGCACGGCAAGTATCGTAAAGCTGACAATATACTGCGATTCAAACCAGTCATTTCGCTCGCCCTGTTCGAGTACCAGCTGCAGTGATCCGATGCCTACAATCAGTAGTATGATGCCAAGCCAGTCGATGCCATTACCCGAATTTTTCTCATATGGATTATCGCGGATATAAGTGAGTGTAAGGAATGTTGCGATGATACCGATAGGAATATTGATATAAAATATCACCGGCCACGAGTAGTTATAGACAAGATATCCCCCGAGATAAGGTCCGATGGTGGGTCCTACGATAACACCCATCCCGAACATCGCCATTGCCATCCCGATTTTTTCGGGCGGATAAATTTCTTTCAGGATAGTTTGTGAAGTGGCAAATAAAGCGCCGCCGCCGATGCCCTGTACAAATCGCCAGAAGACGAGTGTCCAGATAGATTCCGAAAGGCCACACATGAGTGAAGCAAACGTGAACAGCGCGACAGATCCTGCGAAATACTTTTTTCTGCCAAACTGCGCGGACAACCAGCTACTCATAGGTACAATAATTACATTGGCAATCGCATAGGATGCAATCACCCAGCTGACTTCGGAGATGGTGGCACCCAGGTTGCCCATCAGGGTATTGGTAGCCACGTTGACTACTGTTGTATCTATCAGTTCGAGCAGCGTACACAATACCACCGTAATGGTGATGATGTAACGCCGCGGGCCGTATTCTATCAGGCTGTCAGTTTGTTCCTGTGTCATGTAGCGGAATGAATGAATTATAGAATAAGTAAAGCAACATCTGCCTCACTTCATGCATACTATTTTACTTTTACGGCAACCGTTACATTCATACCGGCACGCAGTTGCGCGTTATCAAATTTTGTTTTTTCCAGTACAATTTTTACCGGAATACGCTGTACTACTTTCACAAAGTTGCCGGTAGCATTATCCGCAGGCAGCAGAGAGAAGGTGGAGCCGGTCGCTGCCTGAATCGATTCCACTTTGCCTTCAAATTTTTCTTTCGGATAAGCATCTACTTTCACTTCTACCTTTTGTCCGGTATGCATATCCGCAATCTGCGTTTCCTTGAAATTGGCCACCACCCACAACGTGGTTTCATCCACCACAGAACAGATGGTTTGTCCCGGACTCAGCAACTGTCCGACCTGTACATTTTTCTTGGAAATGTATCAATCGAAAGGCGCGAGTATATAAGCATAAGATAATTGCAACTGTGCCATATCCAGTTCTGCCTGCCGTTGTTTGATAAGCAATTCCGCTACCTGCACCTGCGTAGATACGCCACTGGCCTGTGTGGAAGACGCGACACTTTGCTGCTTGGCAGTGGCCAGTTGCGCCTGTGCCACTTCTACTTGTTTTTCAGCTACTTTCAGTTGTTGCTCCGCTGCTTCTTTCTGTGCTTTAGCGGCATCATATTGTTGTTGTGTGGCAGAAGTCTGTGCAAACAACTTTTCATATCTTTTAAAATCCTCGGCAGTCTGCCATACTCTTACTTTCGCCGCATCAACGGACGCTTTCGCCGTAGCGACATTGGCTGCCGCGGTGGCAATGGAAGTAGCGGTAGCAGTGGCACCCGCATCAGCGGTATTTACATTGCTTTTCACTACTGCCACATTGGCTTTGGCATTTTCCAGATTAATCATAGCCTGTTCGACTTTTATCTTCAGGTCGCGGTCGTCCAGCACGACGAGTGTATCTCCTTTTTTCACCTGCTGATTATCGGCCACATATACCGCGGCCACATAGCCTCCGATGCGCGGCGAAACAGGAACGATATTGGTTTGCAGCTGTGAATTTTCGGTATCTTCATTTTGCATGGAATAGCTGATTTTTTTATAGCCAAATACGATTCCCGCTATGAGTATGACAGCCATTACTACTATCAGGAATGGTTGTTTTTTCTTTGGTGTCTGTTCCGTTGTCATGTAATAATTTTAAATGATGTTTGTTGTTTTATTCCTGTTCTTCCCCTATGCTTTTCATTAACTTGAGTTGGGCCAACGCGGCATCCGCCTGGGCATTCAGCAGATTGGTTCTTGCCTCGAGCAGGAGCCTGTCGGCTTCGAGAACATCCGTCAGCAGCGCCACCTGCGCTTCAAAACGATTGTTCAAAATGCGTCTGTTTTCAGTAGCCTGTTCAATTGCCTGCTGTGCTAAATCAATCTTTAATCGTGCTACTTTCAGTGCTTCCACATTTGCATTTACTTCCATCTCAATATTTTCTTTCAGCAATTCTGTGCCGAGTTGTATCTGCGCATATTGATTTTTGGCTTCTGCCACCACAGCGCGCGCGGTGTAGAGTTGCATGATATTCCAGTTGAAACTCACCCCAACATCCCAGGTTGCTTTGAATTTGGCTTCCTGCGGAAAGATGCGCTGGTTCGGATTATTGTATACGCCATTTCCCACCAGGCTGACCGTCGGCATATAGGCCGCCTTAGACGCTTTCACCATGTATTTGGATGCTGTTGTTTTAAAATACTGACTTTTTATTTCCGGTCTTTCGGTATTGGCATGTCCAATCAGCAAAGACAACTCATCGGTTTCAGGTTGAACAACCGCAGGTGCTGCTGCCGTCAACTGCGTTTGCGTATCCAGTCCCAGCATCACACACAGATAGTAATTTACCGCTTCCACGTTACTGACGACATTGGCCTTTTCCACCAGCAGATTGGTCTTCTGCAATTGTGCACGCATGACATCGTTATTCAGCACGATTCCCTGATTTCTGAATCGTATCAAATCATCAATTCTAACCTGCGTCTGTGCAATAGTGGAGTCGAGCAGCAATGCGGTTTGCTGCAATTTATACAATTGGTAATACCATTGTGCCACGGTCCATTTTACATCTGCTTTGCTTTTCAGCATATCCTCTCCTGCGGCCAGTTGCTGCTGTTCGAGGGATTTCATTCCGTTCCAGTTTTTCAATCCGGAAAACACCGGTTGCTGCACCGTAAATCTGTTATTATACTGATTCAGAATCTGCGGATTCAGTACGAATTCCTGCGTCATAAAAGGCACGGAGAATGGTTCTATATTATTGGAAATCCGGGTATAGGAAGATGTAACGCCGAGTACCGGCAGCATGGCATTTTTTGTCTGCTGTTTTTTATATCCGATGGCATCAATTTTAAGGGAGTCCATCTGTAGCTGAAGACTGTGGTCGGTGGCCAGTTGAAATGCCTCCGCCAGCGAAAGTTGTCTCGTGTTTTGTGCGCCTGCAGAGAGCAGCAAGCTGATAGCAAAAGCGGTTAAGATCAGTTTTTTCATACAATCATTATTGTGGTAGTAAATGTGCGGTAAATAAATCGCGGAGGAACTTGATGAGTCGCAGTCGCTGCTTCTCATCATATACATCTTCCACGCTGTTTTTATTGGTGATTTTGCAGATCATGGTGCCCGAAGTGGTATACATGCGGATAATGGCAAACAGCGACATCACGGTTAGTTCCACTTCCACCGGTTTGAATTCCTTTTTTCGGATACCTCTTTTTACGATGTCCGTAATAAACTGAAAATTCTGATGCATATGTTCGATGAGATAATCCGCCATATGCGTACGCTGATTCAGGCTCATTTCCCGGAAAATAATCTTCTGAAAATTTCTGTTTTTGAAGAATGCCTGTGTCACCGTGGCAGCGACAAACATCAGTTTTTCCAGTTCTGTATCAAACGCGTTCACGCCTTGTTTCAATTCCTTGTAAGATATCAGTTTGCGTTTGATGATTTCTTCGTAGAGTTTTTCTTTCGAGCCGAAATAATACGATATCATCGCGATATTTATTTCCGCTTCGCGGGAAATTTCACGGACACTGACCGCTTCGAATCCCTGCTCTGCAAAAAGGCGTTCCGCGATATCCAGTATATCTTCGCGCTTGTCATTTATTCTCGGATCCTGCATAATTAAACATTTGTTTAATGACCTCAAATTTAATTAAACGTTTGTTTAATTCGCAAGTTAATTTTGTATGAACTACTAAAAATTGATGTGCATCAACGATACACAATAACTATCCACCAATTGATAAACATACCCGTGGGGCGGCAAACATTGATCCTGCAAAAGTCAACCATAAAGAATTGATAATCTATTTCTTTGACCATTCCCTGCAAAATCGGTAATTTTGCATTTCATTTTTTACTATGTCACGAGAAACAGAAATCAAGTTTAGAGTACGGCTGGACAGCCAGAATATGCCGGAAAAAATATCATGGACAGCTACGGACGGTCCGCAGGGCGATGGCGAGGAATGCAAAAGCATGATGATTGGACTTTGGGATGGCCATGAAAAGAACACGATGCGCATAGACCTCTGGACCAAAGACATGCAGATTGATGAGATGCACACCCATTTCTTCCAGTTATTACTGAGTCTGGGTGATACTTACCACCGCGCGACGCAAAATCCCTTTGTGCAGGAAGACATCAAGAAATTCTGCATGGATCTGGCAGACAAAACAAGAGCCTGGGAAGAAGGGAAACAATGAAATAATTAGCTAGTTAGCTAATTAAAAATATCAAATCAATATGTTACAAGCTCAAAATTTATCCATCATATTCGGCAGCCGGACCCTGTTCGACAATGTCTCTTTCACCATTCAGCCGCGCGACAGAATCGGATTAGTGGGCAGAAACGGAGTCGGAAAATCCACCTTACTGAAAACCATCAACGGAGAAATTTCTCCGCAGGAGGGAAATATTACCAAACCCGGCGGCTATACCATCGGATTTCTGAAACAGGAAATTCGAGGACAAAATGAGCCAACCGTATGGCTGGAAGCACAAACGGCATTCCGCGAAATCAATGTATTGCAGGAAGAATTGGATCAGATTCAGCATCAACTGGAAACACGCACCGACTACGATTCTGAAGCATACATGAACCTCTCTCAGCTTTTCTGCGACCTCAACGATCGTCTCATTCACCTCGATGTGGACGACAAGGATAAGAAAACGGAACTCGTACTACTCGGCCTCGGTTACAAAAGAGAAGATTTTGAAAAAGCACCTGCCACCTTTTCCGGAGGTTGGGCCATGCGACTGGAGTTAGCAAAACTTTTGTTGCAGAATCCTGATTTACTCATGCTCGATGAGCCGACCAACCACCTCGATATCGAATCCATCATCTGGCTGGAAGAATTTTTCCAGAAATATGAAGGTGCCATTATCCTGGTTTCGCACGATAAAACTTTTCTGGATAATGTCTGCAATAAAACCATCGAGCTGGAGCTGGGCAAAATGTACGAATACAAAGCCAATTACTCCAAGTACCTTATTTTAAAGGAAGAGCGACGCGAAAAGCAACTGCAGACTTTCAAAAATCAGCAGGACCAGATTAAACAGATTGAACGCAATATCGAACGCTTTAAAGCGAAAGCCAGTAAAGCCAGTATGGCGCAGAGTTTGGTGAAGAAACTCGACAGAATGGACATTGTGGAAGTGGAACAGGATGATGTTCGCACAATGCGATTCCAGTTTCCGATGGGACAACAAAGTGGCAAAGTGGTGGTGACCGCAAAGAATCTGGCGAAGAGCTATGGCGATAAAAATGTCTTTCACAATGTAAATCTGGAAATTGAACGCGGCGACAAAGTTGCTTTCATCGGAAAGAACGGAATGGGAAAAACGACGATGGCAAAAATCATCGCGAAAGAAATAGACTATAATACGGGTGAACTGACCATAGGTCATAATGTGAACATCGCGTTCTTCGCGCAGCACCACGCGGAGCAACTACCTAAAGAGCTGACTATTCTGCAGTATATGGAAGACACCGCGCCGAATGAAATCCGTGCGCAAGTGCGCAATATTCTGGGCGCTTTCATGTTCAGCGGCGACGATGCCACCAAAAAAATATCGGTGCTGAGCGGTGGCGAAAGAGCACGGGTTTGTCTGGCACATCTCCTCCTCCATCCCAGTAATGTACTCATCCTCGATGAGCCGACCAACCACCTCGACTTGCGGGCAAAGGATGTACTGAAAGATGCCATCTCAAAATATCCCGGCACTGTCATAGTGGTATCACACGACCGAGATTTTCTCGTAGGCATGACCAACAAAGTATTTGAATTCAATGATGGTATTGTGCAGGAATTCGTCGGTGATGTCAATGACTTCTTCGAAGAAAGAAGATTATCCAATTTCCGGGAAGTGGAATTAAGTCCGCAGACGAGCGCAAACAATACACAAAAGAAAGAGGAAGTAAAAACTGTTGCGCCACCACAGGATAAGCAGTTGAAAAACAAAATTGCCAAACTGGAAGAAGCCATTGCTATCAAGGAGTTTGACATCAAAAAACTGGAAGAAAAAATTGAATTGCTATCCGAAGCGGGTAAATACGAAGAGAACATCGTATTACAATTAGGCGAAGAGAAAAAAGCATTGGAAAAACTGATGCTGGAATGGGAAGGATTACAGCAATAAAATAATTAATCCTATATTTATATATCCTGTGTATGCACAGGTACAAGAAATGGGAAATCAGCGAAAAAAGGACAAAGAGTTAAAACGCCGCTACGGAAAACTCGCTGACAGTATGGAAGCATACTATCATCATCTGGACTTCCGTCCTCTATTTGACCTGGAGGATGAAGGCTTTGCATTTCTGATGCAAAAAGTAAAAGGCGTTGACATGTTGGACTTAAACGAAACAAAAATCAGCAACAAAAGCATTGAACTGATAGCACAACTGGAATACGTAAAAGAATTGCGAGTTAAAGGATGTAAAAATCTGGACAATGATTGCATCAGTTTTATCGGCAAGATAAATAATTTAGAATTCCTGCATGTAAAAGGCACTGGAATTACTATCGAGGGATTACTACAACTGTCTGGTCTGCCTAAACTCAACACCATACTATTTTCATCTGATGATACAGCTGCAATACAAGATGAAATTACACAACTGAAACAAAATTTTCCTTATTGTGAATTAGTTATGAATGGCATAACCCTTAATTAAGTTTCAAACATATCATGTACGGTTTATGCAATGAGTAGTATACAAAAAAATGCCATCCGTATAGGATGGCATTTCTTATTTTGACAATACTATTTTACTTACAGCTTGTAGGAAAACGTTCCATCAATAGAAATCTCCGTTTCATCTGTTTCATTGATTAGTTTACCATACACTTTCCCTTCCACTTCACCACCGGAAACTTTTGTTACTTCTATCGTAAAATCAGAAGTACCCGGAGCTGTTGCCCAACCTGTTGTTCCTTTTGTATAAGCAAATGTAGGAACGGCTTCAGACGACGTCATATCTCCTAATGCATATTTTTTTACAGAAACGTCCGCCGGCAGTATCATTAAAACAAGTTCCGTAGAGAAAGTCTTTAAATCAACTTTTGACGCACTTACATTTATCAGCGAC
>JADLAH010000292.1 GCA_020848315.1 Chitinophagales bacterium
CCCGGCTCTAAACCTGCTTCTTCCGCACCGGAACCCTTCTGCACCTGCGCGATATCACACGGAATACGCGGCGCGATGATAGACATCTTCTTTTGTTTGATCAGTTCGGATAAAAATCCTTCCTGCAGTGACAAATCCTTCTTCTCTCCGTTTCTTTCTATGGTAATGGATTTGGCATCATTCAGAATCAGGTCTTTCTGAAACTCCTCGAAGTTGCCCGCTGGCAGATGGTCTATCGCAACGATTTTATCGCCATTTTGCAGGCCGGCTTTAAAACCCAGCGAATCAGTCACCATGATACCATAGGTCATATTTTTCATCGGCAGGAATTGCTCGCCGTATTTATACAAAAGGCCGGAAAAGATAATCATGGCCAGCACCATATTGACGGTAACCCCACCAATCATGATGATGAGGCGCTGCCAGGCCGGTTTGCTTCTGAATTCCCACGGCTGCGGCGGGGTATTTTTCAGTTCTTCCGCGTCCTGCGTTTCATCCGCCATCCCTGCAATCTGCACGTAACCACCGAAAGGAAACCATCCGATGCCATATTCGGTATCGCCAATTTTCTTTTTGAACAGGCTGAAGTTAGCCACATTCGGAAACGGGAAAAGGAAGTCAAAAAACAGATAAAACTTGTGGACTTTAGTACCAAAGAGTTTGGCCGGAATAAAATGGCCTAATTCGTGCAGCACTACCAATATCGATAAACTCAGTATAAATAAAATGATTTTAGTGGCCGTACCACCCAGGGCTAATAACAACATTCTTTGATTCGTTTAATGAATCCGGCAACCCGGAATCCGTTTTATAATTTAAATTAAACCGCTAAAATACAAAAAACGTTCCAGTATTCAGCCATCTTATTCTAATACGGATGTTTGACCGTCTGAATTTCACGAGCCAGTATTTTGCGTTCATCCAACAATTCCATTTTTTTCATGATGGCGGCAATCATTTCCTCGAAACGACCGGATTGTTCCGCAGTTTTTATTTTTTCATCCAGTATTTTAAGTACTTCCATCAGTTTGTAATAGCGAAAACGCCGCATCACTGACACTACATCATTTTTGAAGGTCTTGCTAACATCCTTGATGACAATCTCGTGGCGGTCGAACCAGTTTTTGCTGATTTCATGAGGCGTTGACAACATTTCAATCATACATTCGCGCACTTCCCTGTCTTCAATCGAAGAAATGTTCCTGAGGTTTTCAAACGGAATATCATTCTGATAGGCATCCATATACATGCGAATGAACTTGCCGAATACCTCGTTTTTAAACTCAATATCCACCAGTTCGAAGATGATATATTCCGCTACCGACTGTTCGTCCGTCATTTCTTTGTCGCCGTGTTCTACCAGCACGCGGATAATATCTCTCTCCTGATAGTACAGGTTCGATATTTTTTCCGTCGGCTGCTCCGGCACCACCTTTTCCGATACGTGCTGCTGCAAATCCTGCGCTTCCTGCGGTTCCATCGGATGGGTTTTCCGCAACTGCTGGGTGCGGATTTTATTCACCTCATTGACGAGGATATTCTCCGGCAGGTCGACGATACCGGCGCACTGTTTTACATACAATTGCCGCTTGATGGTATCGCTGACCAGCGCGATGCTGCTCACGATATCGCGGATGACTTCCGTCTTTTTCACCGGATCGTTGGCGGTATCCTTGATACCCTGCGAAGCCTTAAACAGGATAAAATCCTGTTGTTTATCTCGGATGAATGCCAGTGTTTCGTCGGTGCCGTAGCGTTTCACGAAAGAATCCGGATCTTCGCCATCGGGCAGCAGTACCAGCTTCACATTCAGTCCCTGCTCCAGCACGATGTCGAGTCCGCGCAGAGCTGCCTTGATACCCGCAGCATCGCCATCGTAGAGGATGACCATATTTTCCGTAAACCTGCGGATGAGTTGCACTTGTTCTTTGGTCAGTGCCGTTCCGCTGGAGGCCACCACATTGCGGATGCCGGCCTGATACAGGGAAATCACATCCGTATAGCCCTCCACCAGATAGCAGACATCTTCCTTACGGATATCATTTTTCGCGTGAGAGATGCCGTATAACACCTGACTTTTGTGGTATACTTCCGTCTCCGCGGTGTTGATGTATTTGGGATTGTATCCGCCCGTATCGGCCTTTGCCGACTTCAGCATACGGCCGCCGAAGGCGACCACTTTTCCGGACACATTGAAAATCGGAAACATGACACGGTCGCGGAAGAAGTCGTAGTGCTTACCATTTTTTTCCTTGACCAAACCCGCTTTCATCAATATCTCCGGATTATAACCTTGCGCTACCGCACTTTTGAAAAAGGTATCGTAGCTATCGGGTGAATAGCCGAGCTGGAAAGTCTGGATGGTATCATCGCGGAAGCCGCGTTCCTTGAAATAAGATAAGCCCACCGCCTGTCCGTCTTCCGTTTGCAGCAGTTGCTCCTGATAGAAACGCGCCGCAAAGCCGAGTGCAATCAGCAGACTTTCCTTTTCGTCGGCGACCTGTTTATCTTCCTGCGAAACGGCCGTTTCTTCTATGGTGATATGGTATTTCTGGGCAAGAAAGCGCAGTGCTTCCGGGAACGACATTTTCTCGTGTTCCATGATAAAGCCCACACTATCGCCGCCCTTGCCGCAGCCGAAACACTTGTAGATATTCTTATTCGGATTGACCACAAAAGAGGGTGTCTTTTCCTGATGGAAAGGGCAGTTTCCTTTGAGGATGCTCCCGGATTTCTTGAGATTGACAAAATCGCCTACCACCTCTTCGATCTGAGCTGTATCCAGAATCTTCGCTATGGTATCGCGGGTTATCATACACTAAAGATAAGCAATCGGAAATGGATTTCCTTGGAGGTGATGTTAAAATAAGACAAGGACTATTTAAAATTCTTCCACATCATGCTCTCCATGGGTTTCGGCGAGCGCTGATTGTATTTGGCGGAAGATTTTTTGTTGTAGGCGTTTTCTATTTCGCCTTCCACTTTGAAGTAAATCAGCTGACCGACCGGCATACCTGCATAGATGCGCACCGGCTGAATGCAGGAAATCTCGAGTGTCCAGTAATTGCAGAAGCCCACATCGCCTTTCCCTGCGGTAGCGTGGATATCGATACCGAGCCGTCCCATGCTTGATTTTCCTTCCAGAAAAGGCACATGCGCATGTGTTTCGGTGTATTCCTCGGTCACGCCGAGATATAGCACACCGGGCTGCAGTACGAAACCCTCCTCCGGAATATCAAAATGGCGGATGGTATTGTGTTTTTTAGCATCCAGCATTTCATCCTCGTATACGGCCAGGTGCTTGCCCAGATGAACATCGTAGGAATTCGTCCCGAGGCAGTTGCGGTCATATGGTTCAATGATGATATTGCCTTTGGCAATTTCATCGAGGATTTCTTTGTCGGATAATATCATACAATTTTAAAATAGTATGCAAAAATAGTAATTCGGGATGGATTTTCACAAAATAAAACGCGGGGCACCGAAGGTGCCCCGCGTTCGCTAATTTAACCACTTATGCTACCTGATTTTCGACCAGTTTATAGCCTTGTCCGTGAATATTGAGTATCTGCAATGACTCATCTTCCTTGAGGTATTTTCTGATTTTGGAAATAAATACGTCCATACTTCTGGCGGTGAAATAGCTATCATCCTGCCATACGTGTTTGAGCGCCACTTCCCGCTCGAGTACGTTGTTTTTCTTTTCAAAGAACAAACGCAGCAACTCATTCTCCTTGGTGGTGAGCTTGATTTCCACGCCTTTTACATACAGTTTGTGATTCTTATAATCCAACTTACTGTTGCCGGCTTCGTATTCATCCTGTGCGGTCTGTACTTCGTGTTTCTCGGTTCTGCGCAAAATAGCATTCATTTTCAGTTCCAGAATCTCCATACTGAAAGGCTTGGTGATATAGTCATCCGCACCGATGGTCAGTCCTTTGATTTTATCTTCCTTCAAAGATTTGGCGGTCAGGAAAATGATAGGCACTTCCTTGTCTTCCTTGCGGATTTCTTCCGCCACGGTAAAGCCGTCCTTTTTAGGCATCATCACATCCAGCAGGATGATATCATACCCGTTTTTGCGGAACGCAAAGAGTCCTTCGACCCCGTCGCGTTTCAGTTCCACTTCAAAATTCTTATGTTTAAGATATTCCTGTAAGAGCATCCCCAGATTGGGATCATCTTCTACCAGTAATACTTTCTTTTTTGGTGCAGTGCTCATGTTTGTCTAATTTAATCATTTATGTATTAAAAGGCAACTGTATAAAAAACGTTGACCCTTCTTTCAGTTTGCTTTCCACCCAGACTTTGCCATGATGGTGTTCGACGATGGACTGCACATAGCTCAATCCGAGTCCGAAACCTTTAGTATCATGCACATTGCCTTTGCTCACGCGGTAGAACTTTTCAAATACCTTCTGCTGATCTTCTTTGGAAAGTCCCACTCCATTATCTATTAACTCAATTTGTATGCCTGAATGATAGTTGGAAGTGTTAATTTTTATTAACGGTGTGCGATTATTGTATTTTATCGCGTTGTCAATCAGGTTATTGATGGCATTGGTGAAGTGCATTTCATCCACTTTAGCAATAGCATTTTCCGCGTTTAAATGCAGTTCTATCTGTCCGCCTGTTTCCTCCAGAATGAGCTTAAAACGGGCGGCTGTGGCGGAAATAATGGCGTGAATATCTCTGTCCTGCAGGTTGAGCTGCATTTCCCCTTTTTCCAGTCGGGCGATTTGCAGCACCTGTTCCACATGATTGTACAGCCTTTTATTCTCGTCAAAGATGATTCCGGCGTATTTGGAGCGATTTTCTTCGGAAGCGGAAATAGAACTGTCTTTCAGCATCTCGCTGGCGATGGAAATCGTGGCGATAGGCGTTTTCAGCTCGTGCGTCATGTTATTGATGAAATCCGTCTTCATATCAGACAGCTTCTTCTGACGGAAGATGATGCGGAAGGACAATACAAATGCCACCACCACCATAATGAAAAACATGGCGGACGACAAAATCATGGGTGACATGGACGCATACAGGTATTTCTTGCGATCCGGGAACAGCAATCTCAGTTCCTTGCCATTGTCGAACATACTGCGGCGAAAAAGCTCCATACTGTAAGAAGAACGGTAGAGCTCCGAGAGGGGCGCGTTTTTCGACAACAGCACAAAATTATTCGGCGCGTATTCCGTAATGCCGTAATGCACGGGCGTTTTGATGCAATGCGATTTCAGCGCGTTTTCAATAATCTGCTTCAGTTTGGAGGTATCCACAATCTCGTTGATGGGTTGCAGACTGGTCATCTGCTGCGCCATAAATTCCTGCAGATGGTCAAACTCCATCGGAGACACTTCATCCTGCGGTGATACGTAAAACGGATACGGCGCCGGCTTTTCTTCCTCTTCTTTGATGTAATTTTCCGGCACATCCTGGCCCGACATCTCGATGATAATTTCGCCGTCGGCACGCTGGTGAATCTTGCGCGTCTGCATCATTTTGGCAACAATAGGCGCATACGACAGGTCTTCAATCTGCGTGGTGATTTCATTCATCGACTCATACACGGCCTGATCAAAATCCTGTTCGCGGGACTTGATAGCACCTTTCAGCCAGAATATCTGAACGATTCCGATACCAAACAAACCCAGGAATAACAGAATGGCAGTAAATAGGAGTAAATGCTTATTGTTCACAAGCTAAATTTACGACGACAAAACATAAGCAGATGTTAACAATGTTTAAGGACTGCATAGGAAAATGCAATTCACTCACCACAAACACGGTAACACAAAAAATAAAGTCAATTACGCCAAGAGAATCAGCCGGCCTGCACCGTTTTGTGCGCCTCTTCAAGTTTGCGGTCAATCTGACCGGTGAGGAAGTGGAAATACATCACAAAATCTGAACCGAGGCTGTACAGCGGATACTGGAATGTAGCCGGTTTGTTTTTCTCAAACACAAAATGTCCTACCCAGGCAAACCCATACCCTATCACCGGCAACAGGAAAAGCCATTTGGCATTGGAAAGGAGAATCGCGGCGGCAATTACCGCAAAGAGGCCGGTGGTTCCCAGATAATGCATGGCTCTGCAGGTCGGATCGGAATGTTCCGTCAGATAGTACGGATAAAAGTCTTTGAAGGTTTTATATTTTCTTTCCATAACCGGATTTTTTTTTGAGATGAGGTTGTTTTTCAAAGGTTGAATTTAATCATAATTTAGATATAATACAACGCTTCGCAATCTCATTTTCGTTCTTGTATCTTTGCGCCATGCAAGTCCGCAGCAAAACCTATCTTCAGAAGCACGAGGCCACCTTTCTGTGGGGCGTGACCGCCATTCTGGGCAAACTCATCTCAGTCAGCGAGTTTCCGCTGGTTTGGTACCGCGTATTTTTCGTGAGTGCGTGCATGGTGTTTTTCCCGGGAATCGTGGCATCGCTGCGGCAGATACCGAGGAAAAGCCTGGCCATCATGGGCGGCATCGGCGTACTGCTGGCGCTGCACTGGGTGTTGTGGTATGCCTCCATCAAATACGCGAATGCCTCCGTGGCGGTGAGCTGTATCGCCGGCGTATCGCTGTTTATCGCGCTGCTGGAGCCTCTTATCACCCGCAAACGGTTTGACCACAGCAACCTGTTTTTCGGACTGCTGGTGATTCCGGGCATATTAATGATCAATCAGTCGCTGGATCTGCATTACAAATTCGGTTTTATGCTGGGCATCGCGGCTGCGCTGCTGGCGGCGATTTTTTCCATTCTGAACAAAGAATACACCGAGGCCTTCGACCCGCGCACCATCACTTTTGTGCAGATGGCAAGCGGCTGGCTGTTCCTCTGCCTTTGCCTGCCGGTGTATGAATGGCTGCAACCGGGAAAATTCCATTTTCCCGGCATGCAAGACATTGGCTTATTACTGTTTCTGGCCGTTGCCTGCACGATAATTCCATACATCTTGTTTCTGTATGCGCTGAAAGCCAGCGATGCCTTTACCACCTCGCTGATTAACAACCTCGAACCGGTGTACGGCATCATCCTGGCCGCTATTTTTCTGCAGGAAAATGAGGAACTGAACTGGAAATTCTACACAGGCACCGGAATCATTTTGTTTGCCGTTCTGCTGCACGCAGCCGTTTCGCAATACAAGAAAAGGAAGAAATAGTTTTAATGTAGCGATGTAAAAATGAAGCAATGTAGTAATGAACTAATGAAATAATGATGCTACGCCGCGACGCAGTCTTACTACTTACTACCTGCTACTTGCTACTAAAAGTCCATGGTCGACAGTCCACGGTTCACCGTATTCGCGGTGCCGCCGCCGCGACGTTGTCTTCCCCTCTTGAGAGGGGACCGAGGGGTGTGTTACGCCGCGACGTTGTCTTATTTCTTACTACCTGCTACTTACTACTTTGAAAGTCCACGGTTGACAGACCACAGTCCGCCGTTTTAGCAAGGCCACCCAAAAAAGTGCGTCATCGCGAGGCACGAAGCGATCTGTCTTTTTAATGGAGAATGAAGAATTGAAAATGCATCATTCGCACATCGGCTAATTGTTTCATTCGCACATTGCTTCCGCGACTGAACATTACACCTAACCCATTAACCATCAACACTATTAATAAACCAATCAATTAACCTGTTAATAAGTATTTTTAAAAATAACAATATCTACTATTCACTTTTTGTATAAAATGCTAAATTTGAAATAAATAAAAACGCTACGGAGTAGCGCCAATCTCTCCAAAATTGGGCTAATAGGCG